>NZ_CAWNQH010000082.1:0-31330 GCF_963876495.1 Xenorhabdus sp. KJ12.1 | reverse complement strand
TACAGCTTGCAAATGTTCCTCCGTTGTATACCCCACCAACAACAGATTTTGACCATGCGCCAGCGGCTAGATTAACGGTTTCCGTTAATCCGAGGTTTTTTACAAACTCATCTTTGTTCGGAATGTCTGCACCATTCTTATTTTTCTCTAAACGCGTATTAGCATTATTATTCGCCGCATTAGCCAGATCATATGCCGCTTTCACCGCTTTCGGTGTGGCTGCATGGGTTTCGCTATTGCTGTCTACCGCGCTGCTCAGTATGACAAATCCTTTTTCTTTCAGTGTCGCATCCGGATGGTTACGGCTGTTCGCGTGTTTTGTAATGGAATTATCCACATACTCACGTGTTGCCAGTACAATGGATGGATCAACTTTCAGCGTGACCGCATTTGCGCTGCTGACAATCAGGATCATGCGGATCGTCTGAGTGCGACCAGAGCCTTCCTGCAATTGTGGTTTGTAGGTTTCTGCGCAGTTACCTACTGCAACCAGAACGCCATCTTTGTCATACAGACCGATTTCACGGATCCACCAGCCACCTTCGGCTTCAGGAATAACCTGTTCCGCGATAATCTGGTTGGTGTTTTTCGGATCGATGCTCAGCGTATTAATCGCTGCCCGGCGTTTTTCATTAATCAATTTGGTTTGTTTGGTATCCGGTACCGGCAGGCTGCCACCACCATCACCAACGGCCATATGGGTAATTTCAATTTTTGTACCCAGTGCCGCAGCATTTGCCAATTTATCTGCGCCTAACTGTGTCAGCAGCGCAAAATATTTGGTACTCATGGTCTAATCCTCATGTCGTCAATAATATGTACCCCTGCGCCCACAATTTCTGAGCCGGATACGGTCACTTCTTTCGGGAAATAGGGGTAAACGGTTAGTTCGTCACCGCTGTAAGTCGCTGCTGAGTAGTGATATCCACCACGGGTATCAAGGTTGATATCCAACCCGATTAAATGTCGGCTCACTGGCTTGGCGTCAAAAATCAGTTTTTCCAGCTCTTCGAACATTTCATGGGTAATACCGCTATCCAGCACACCGATATCCAGCCGGAAGGTGCCCGGTGCATCGTTGGTCTGCCACCACTCTTTAACCCGGATGAGATAACCCAACGGTTCAATCACTCTTCGGATTGCTCCAATTGTTCCTTTGTGTTTATGCAGGAACAGTGAACCTTTGATCACTTCCCTTTTGATGTTCTCAGGCCAGTTCTCGTCCCAACGATCTACAGACCACGCCCATGCCAGATAAGGCAACAATGATGCCGGACAGGTATCCGGGTTCCACAGCTCACGTAATGGGATTTTGATCTTCTGCAACTTGGCACAGGCTTTCGCCGCAGCCAGTTCTAACTGCGTTGAACCCATCGGCAGAAGGCGATCATTCATCAGAGCCTCCCATTGTCAGCGTGGTTTTGGTGCAGTAAGAAGCCTGTGTTTTATCCAGCACGACGTCTTTCAGTGGCGCTTTCAGTTCTACGCGCTGGACACCTTCTACATGCAAGGCGGCATAAATCGCGGACAAACGAATGTCACGCCCCAGACGATGCTGTGCTTCGACGTAGTGTTTCAGCTTCTGCTCCGCTGCTTTGCGGATAGGTTCTGATTCCGGTGTCGGGAAGATGTACAGCACTGCGTCAATTTCATATTCCACGATTTTTGCTGACTGGACTTTCAGGCGATCAGCCACCGGACGCACGTTTTCGTCGTTCAGGGCTTTTTCGACAATTTCCAGCAACTCTTTGGATGCAACGCCTTTGTCCTGGCGGGACATAATCGTGACTGTGACGTTAGCCGGTGACGGGCTGATTGCCGAAGCATCTGCAACACGGCCATCCGCACTGCGGGCATGAAATTCATAAGCACCCACCGGGCCTGCAACACTCAGGCCTTCAAAAGCCTGTGGAATACGGACACGATAATCATTGTCGGATTCCATCACAGCCGGAGTTGGTGGAACCGTTGAGTTATCCGCAGCACGCAGAACCATACGCGATACGTTGTTATTTGCTCCCAGCTGATCCAGATCGCTGCCGGTTGAATAGGCCACCATCACCGCGCGGGCAGCTTCATTAACGCGCTGGCGCAGAAGCAGTTCGCGATATACGTTCTCTTCCAGCAATTTCACCAAAGGCTCGGATTCAAGTTGCAGTGTTCGTGCAATGGCATCCTGCTGCTCTTCGGGGTAAAGCGAGATCAGGCCTCTTTTACGCTCTTCTAACAGTTGTTCGTAATCCAGTGGCTCAACCACATCCGGTGGTGGTAACTGGCTTAAATCGATTGTTGGCATTGCTTACCTCACCGGAATTGAGAGTGAAAATTCTTTGGCGGACTGGTGATAAGTACCGGTAATATCCACCACCATTCTGCCGTCCTGTAGGGTTTCCATCGTGATTGACGTCAGCGTCACACGTGGCTCCCAACGGCTGATTGCGGTATAGCTGGCCGCCATAACCTGAAGTTTGATCGCCGGATTCTGCGGCCAGTCAATCAGTTCAGGCAGTAACGACCCGTAAGTACGACGCGCAATACGACTACCTACTGGAGTCAGTAAAATATCGCTGACGGATTGCCGGACATGGTCCAAATCGCTCAACGTCCGGCCTGTCTGCCGATTCATCCCCAGATACATCATACGGGGCCTCCTGATGTGTCACGGCCTGACTGGATGCCGATGTGTTTATGGGAATCCACGATCACCCCATTGGAACTGAATGTGCCGCCGGTGTGTTCAATATTGCCCGTCATTTTGCCGCCATTGCGCACAATCAGATTTCCTGTGCTCATCAGCTGCGTACAGATGACTTCCGGTGTATCCAGCGTAATCCGGGTGCTGGCAACACAGGTGATTTCCGGCGCAGTAATATGGACGGAATCCGATGCAGTCACTGTCGCGGTTTTGATGCCAGTCACAGTTAATGCACCTGATTGCGGCTCATACTCCATCACTGCACCATCCGGAAACTGAACATGTGTTGCTTCAGGAGACGTTGATGGCGCCGGAAACTCATCTGAAAAAATTGCTGGCAATACAAAGGCGGTGGTCAGTTCTCCGCCTATGGACAGTAATAAAACCTGCTCACCGACACTGGGCGCCCACCATGTGCGGGAATTTCCCGCTCTGGATGTCAACCAGTGCAGCCAGTCGGTTTCGAGATTGCCTGTCGCGACCCGGCATATACCCTTTGTGGTATCCACTTGGGTAATCACGCCTGTTCGGATCAGGTTGCGCAATAAGCGCATCAGTTCAGTGAGTTGTGTGTTCATGGCGTAAGAATGCCATGAAAAAGCAGGGGAAACATTAAACTAGGCTTGTAGGAACAGGCATACAAAACGGCAGGTAAAAGCCAATTAAATCAATATAATAAAAGCCTTTTTATCTCGTGATAAAAAGGCTTTTATAGGTTTTGTGAGAACTTATGCTCGGTTATTCAAAGTGGCTACGATTTACATTGCCTGACAACTTCACGGACATATTGTTGTAGGTAATCTAATTTGGACTGGTCACTGATGATCCCTGCTCGGATATCGTAAATATCGCGTCCAGCTTTTGCAGTGAGTTCGATTTGGGTTCCATCGCCCATGCTGCGGGGGCCGGTATCTCGCTTTTGGGTGAGCTGACAGGTAGCAAGGTTGGCGGCGGCGATTTGCACCCGGCGATGACCAGCGGCAATATCAGCACGCAAAGCGGTGTTTTCTTCAGTAACATGAGCTAGTTTTCCGGAATAGTATTCATCTAATTGGGCAGCTTTACTCTGAGCGTCTTTCATCTTTTGAATCGCTGACAATGTTTCCTGATTCGCTTTCTGATGAATAGCAACAACCTGAGCACTATGCTGTTGTTTAAGGTTCGCAACCTCCCCAAGGAACAGTGAACGATGCCCCCACCAGCCAGTGCATCCTCCAATGACAAAAATGGCAATTAACGATATTTTCTTCATTCCTCCAATCCCCAACAAACCAACTCGGATTCCTGTTCACGTCGTAAGACCTGCCCATAACAGCCATTCGGCTGTCCTTTGGTTGCCCGGCAATCTCGCCCGCCATCGTAAATCCAGCGTTTAATCTCCTGACAGGCGCCTTTTTTATCTCCGGCATTGAGTTTGCGATAAAAGGTTGAGGAGAAACATTTTGAGGGACCGATGTTATACGGGCAAAAACTGGCAATTCCTGCAATTTGTGGTTCGGTCAGCGGAACATGAACGTTCTTTTTCACCCAATCAATCGCTTTGTCAGCTTCAACCCGATTCAGCGCTTCACATTGCTCAGCAGTCAGTTGCATCCCTTTATATACCGCCTTTCCATCAATACGTGTCACACCCCGGCATATCGTCCAGATACCACCGGCATCCTGATAAGCTATAAGCCGATTGCCCTCTTTCTCATCAAGAAACTGGGAAAGAATGACCGAAGAACTGGCGCCACCGATAATCAGGCCAATGAGCAACCGGCTGAGTCTGGTTTTGAGATCCTGCATATCACAGCTCTTTTGGTGCGTTATGTATCAGCTCGCTGACGATTCTGGCTGATTTAGATGCAGGCTCTACCTCCAGATTTTCCAGAATATCTTTTAAGATTAAAGTGCGTTTCATCTGCTCACGTCGATTAAGACGATAAGTCAGAATACCGAGAGAAATGCTGGCTAATACTCCCAACAGAAAACTCAGCTCATATAAAGAAAGACCGGAAAAGATGGCGGTTGTGCTGGCACAGGCATAAGTGGCATGGCTATATTTATCCATTCATGCCCCTCAATCCCAAAGCTGAATCATAGGTTTACTGGCAACAGGCACAAAATCCGGCATTTCAACTTTTGTTCCATGAGGCAATGTCGCACCAAAATCAGCCAGCCCCGGATTTGCCTGCAATACACGCTCCGTCATACCTAAAGTTCGGCCATAATGACGCCAGCACAAAGCGTCCACCGTTTCGTTTTGTTGTGCAATAATTTGCATATACTCTCCTTTTATTTGCAGAAAATAATCGGTAAATCGGAGAGTTATGATCGAATAATCAGCGAAATGCCTCAATGAAACGGCATTGTTGGGGAAATAGTACAAATGAAGGGCAATTTTGCCAGATGGGATTTATTTTCGCTGCTCAGAAAAGTATAAGGGCAGGGGATAATCCCTGCCCTTATACTATTTAAATTGCTTATTATCCGTTTATTGGAGAGTTCAACCCGTCAGGCCTAATCCGATAACCAACTATCGTCCTCCCAGACACTTTGGATCAGTTCCATGATTTGATCATGTTCACTACTGCTTTTACTCCCTGTCACTTTTACGGACGTGTTGCTGCTGAGGGCAATTCTAAAATTAGTATCTGGATACTGTGGCAGTATTTTCTTCTTTAACTCGCTTTCAAGTGCAGACATGACTGATTCAGAAACATTAGCTCGCTTATCGAAAAGTATTTCAACTCGCATCATTTTCTCCCGCTAAAACCTATTCTTTTACCGAACCTGAAGTTTTTCAATCATTCATTATCTAATGATTTGTTTTTTAAAAAATTATTATAAACACTGAGACTTTTTTCATAAGGCGCAGATAACTCTGCTATCCAGACCAGTGCCAGTTCTTTGTCTTCTGCCTGATTGCATTCACAACTTGTTGCCATTCTGGCAATAAAATTAATACGTTGTGCTACCAATGATTCCATAAGAGAGTCCACTGATATGTCCGCCTCCACTCTATAACTGTATATGCATACAGTACACCTAATTAGTGAAAATTTAAAGTAGTTTTTTCCTTTCTTAAAGATAAAAATTAATAGTTAATAACTATTATTTATTTCTTTCATAGAAACTTTTATCGAAAAAATAACATTTATCAAAACCATTTCACATCTATATCACAATTCCTTCTTTCCTGTCTATCCGTACAGTTATTGACAGAACTCCAAGAGGGCCATTTTTTGTGTCGTTTATAGACAATCCGCTCTGATGTAGCTGGCGCATCAGATTTCGGAACAACTGTCCATTGATGGATTCGTGTACAGATATATTTTTCCTGACTGAGCAACGACGATGTCACTCCCTGAATGGAGTGAATATCCTCACCATAAGGACTACCAAAAGGGATATGCTTATAAGCGAGCCTGATAACCAAATCACGACGGGCAACCCATGGCCCTCCCTGAGCCTGAATATAAGCCGCCCAGTTTCCCTTATCCGCGGCCTGTAAAACGTCATTCATTTTATTATCAGGTAAACGAACTTCTTTAAGTCGACGCAGTTCTCGCCAGACAGAAACCGGAGCACCACCAATTTGTTGAAATTGTCGAATTCGCCAACGACTCGCCCAAGCTGTTACTGATTTAGCCATATCGCGCAGTGATCCTCCCGTTTCATGATCGATTTCATCTTCCAGAGCATAACCATCAATATTTTTGGAAATGTACTTTGCGATATAACCTGTCGCACTACCTTGATTAGGATCTATCACCCGGTAATCAAAACGATATTTTTTATCATGGTTATGCAGTAACTCTTCCTCTTCTTCCTGACAAGAGTAGTGTTCAAGGATCTTTCTGACCTGTGAAGCATGTTCCGGCAACATAAACAGCAAAATGTGCCAATGTGGTGTCCCGTCATGATGGGGTTCAACAACCCGAAAACCAAACAGCTTAATACCCGCACGGGCAATAGCTGCGCGAGATTTTGCCCATACACTGCATAAATAGCGCTGAGTATCACGGGGAGTTGCACCTTCCCATTTTTGGACAAATCCCCCTCTATGCCTGACGGCATGGTATTTTGCTGGTGCAGTGATAGTATAAAACTCTCCTACACACCCCATTTGATTCGCGATATCTTCGAAACCGCGCATTCTGACCATTAATTCGCAGCGACGAATAGCAGGATTAGCATTACTGTGAACGACGGTCTCAGCTAATGAAATCCGCTCTCCTGCTTCATTCTCTAAATCAAAATGCTGAAAAAACTCACGATTACGCCGCTTTTGTTCCAGCCATTCGCGTAAAGCCAGTAGTGAAACATAAGGTGAGGCCGCGTTCTGCACCTGTCCAACTGCAATTGCCATATGCTCGGATTGGGTATCCCGCAAGCGTTTTAAGCGAAAATACCACCAGCGTGTGGACATCATGCGCAACATGCCGGCGCAAAGTAGATCAACAGACAGTGTTTTTCGTCCATAATTGAACTGCCGCCAATAAGGGGGATGAATGCCACATTGTAAAGTCAGCTTTGCCATTAATTGATATACCTCAGCCATATGAGAAAACCGTGTTGATTCACTCATCGCTGATTCAGCCGGAACTTGCTGCACTTTCTGCCGATTAGAAGAATCATTCGTAACAGAGTGAATCATAGAAGAATAGTGCTCATAGTTTTCCGTAATAAACACGGATATTTCATGAGCAAGCTTTAAAAGTGGTTTACGGCCATAAGTCGCAATATTGCTCAATTGTTCAATAAATGGAAAAGGAGCAATGCTCGATACAGAATGTTTGAATTGATACCTACTCTTAACTAATTGTAATCGCGGTAATACATTCTGCCCGACGGTTTTTCTCAGGTAAGCATTAGCATCTCTGCGTCCTGATTGCGCAAAGATATCGGCATAGCGATGGCTAAAATGTTTCGCCAGAAAATCCGGCATCTGGCCAATATATTGGTGGCGCCATTGGTGATCTTCTGCGTTAACTTGCCATAACAAACGCTCTGCTGATGAAACATTCTGCGGAATATTTGGCTGAAACATGCCCGACCGTTTATAAGTATGAGCGAAAAGATCACTATTCATCAATGCCACCTTAATTAAGGAAATGTGAATGTCTGGCGTACACATGCCATCTGTTCAAAAAAATTAGAAAATATTTAAAAGGTGGTTAACTGGGTAACGTTAAATGTCTGGGAAACTGACTAACTACAACCTTAATATGATTCATCGCCTTGATCAGAGAGTGTTTTTCCTCAGAAGTAAACTGGCTGATTTCGCTGTCATGGCGGGCACGGGGAATATTTGCCAAATAGAAAATAGCGGATAAGGCCCGCTTGTTCTCTTCATAATGACAATCCCTTTTATCACGCATGTCTGCAAAAAAGCGTTTTAACTCTTTTTCATCATATCCCCAGTATATTGCTCTGATCTTCGACAGATGGTTCAATCCTTCCAACCGCTGACCGAGGTTAATTTGGGCAAACTTTTCTTTTTCCGTATTCGCCATATTTTCCTCACCCTTTCACCTTCAGAGCGATTATTGTCAGAGCAATCCCTCGAACACCGTTGATATCAGGTATAGGGATTGAAATTTGGATGTTCATGATGCAATATCTCTTAATGGTTTTCGTCTTAACCAATTCGGACCCAATAAAGATCTCATTTCAAGATCTTTATTGGGATAATAATATCTCTTATCTGTACTGTCAATGAAAAATACCAATATTGAGATCAAAATGGGGGCTGATAGTGGTGGGCGACCAGCTATCGAGCGCCTTGTACGCGCGTATGGATTTAAATCCCGTCAGGCTCTGAGTGATCATTTAGGCGTGTCCAAAAGCACAATGGCAAACCGCTATCTTCGTGATAGCTTTCCGGCGGATTGGATTATTCAGTGTAATCTCGAAACGGGTGCTTCACTGCTATGGCTGAGTACAGGGCAAGGAGAGATGTTTCCAAACGGCGAAGGGATCAAAAAAACAGAACGATTGGAAGATATCATTGCGCCGTCAATCTCCCGTGTAAGATTGTCAGGAGGTAAGCTGAATGAGGATGATCCGGTTATTCTGGATAGTGAATTGATTTCCAAAGATCTCAGAGAACCTCTGGTGGTTGATGATGGCATATCCTGGTATGTGCTTGATGCACAAGAAGACACTATTCAGGATGGTTTATGGCTGGTCGATATCGAAGGAATGCACAGCATCAAGAAGATAGCCAAAATCCCTGTCAGTAAAATTCGCGTCAGTGATAATGATGTTACGTTTGATTGTGCTATCAGCGATATTCAATTCATTGGACGCGTGGCTTTAGTGATCTCCAGACAATAATCAATTACGTAACAATACGTTTTCCATCAAAGTTATCTCTGATTACCAGAATAACTTTGATGGCGTTTATCATGTTAAAAGAAACATAACACATAAATTTATTCGGATTTATTTCAGTATTTTTAGTAGGTTTCAAGTTACATTGCAGCGACAAAAGTTGGTCATTTCATCCGATACAAAACATGCTCCCGTAGTGGGTTACCTTCCTCAAGAGCGGGATGCATAAATGTTTTTTTATCTCTGAGCATTCCCAGCTTTTTCATCACATTTTCTGAACGAGCATTCATCAGGGTGGTAAAAGCTACAATCTCATCCAGTCTGATTTCCGTAAACCCAAAATCAAGAACTTTGCGGGCAGCTTCACAGGCATAGCCTTTACCCCAAAATGGCTTATCGAGACGCCAGCCTATCTCAACGATATGACTACAGGTAGAAAATGGAAATTCAAGATTAGGTATATTCAACCCAACAAAACCAATAAACTCACCACTTTCTTTTACCTCTACCGCCCATAATCCCCAACCACCCTGAATCTCAAATTTACGAATACAATTATCAATCAGTGTGTCGCTTTGCTCTTTTGTCAACGTATTGGGGAAAAACTCCATTACTTCAGGATTACTGTTCAGGCGGTAAAAAGGTTCTCTGTCTTCTTTCCTTCCAGGCTCGAAGCCATAATCTTTCTGTTTCCAGTTCTATAATCACAATTTCCCCTTATTGATTGAAAATATGAATTTCAAATGGCATAGAAATGATATGTGAGAGTCTCACCGCTCATATAACTTGATGGTCTGATTTGATGAATGTAACTAACACATAGATAACGTAAAAGAAGAAAGAATATCAAAACAAAAACTGCCGGAAAGTACAACACGTTCCGGCAGGAATATAGAAATTTTATACCCGAGTGATTTCTGCGAATTGAAAACCGAAGAGTATTTTACCAGCAGATATCAGGCAGTAGCTTTAGATTTTGCCTTATCTCCCGGAGTATCCTTGATGGAAACAATTCGTTCTGCTTCCTGTTTCTTCTTATTTTCTTTTTCCACTTGTTCAGACTGACCGATAAATAATCCGCCACGTCGGATTGACATACTCCCACAACGGCTGATACCCCGTAATTCACCGTGCTCAAGGATATCGAGTGTTTCAGCACAGCAAGTCCCTTCTACGTGACCATCAATAATAATTTCAGGTGCAATCAACTCACCTTCCACTTTACCGGCGTGCATAACACGAATAGCCCCGCCTTTTACGCGAATATTCCCGATAATTTTTCCCCAAATCTGGATATCTCCTTCCATCTCGATATCCCCTTTGAATACGGAATTCTTCGCGACAATCGTATTAGCGCGGGCTTCAGTGCCAGAGATTTTTTTCTCTTCAGTCTGTACAGGAGGAGTGATTTGTGTGACCGGGCTGGCAGCAGATGCCTCAGTTTTTTTTCCAAACATAGCTTTCATTCTCTGTTTCATATTAGTAAAGTAAAATACCAAGGCTAAAAAAGATAAAATTGCTGTTATGGTACAACCAATATTGTTGCCATATACGTACAATCCCAGTGTAATAGCCCAAGCGAGCCATAAACTGTATAAAAAAGCGTTATCTGAAAAACGATACTTTTCCATATGTTTCTCGTTCTTGTAATCTTTTATCTTTCATCAGCAAATATATCTATGTCTCTATGCCTTAGTGGATATAGAAGAAAGGCGATGAAAATACATCCTAGCATTGTACCAGTATAAAAAACAATCTACGAAGCTATAACAGAGGTATTTATGCCGTTATTACATGGATAACGTTACCAACAAAGCTTAATGGTCTGAATTATCGATAGTTTGTCCTTAAAATCCAACACAGGAAACTCATTTTAATAGAAAAATTTTGATATTTTAAATATAAGAACCATATAAACCAATAAATATGCAACATAACCAAACTAATGGTTAACAAAATAACATCATACGCAATACAGTTTATTTATATTTCATTACAGGATATGTAATCTTAATTAGAAAATTGTACCTCAACTAACCTACCTGAATACTTATCTGACCGTGAAATTATCGATTTAAATTCACCCAATATAAACATACTGGACTTTAACTAATTGAATAGATGAAAGTTCTATCATTTCTTCTGTTCTACTATCCTGTTAATAAATAAATTTAAATCTAAATTTTTAACATTTAAAACTAACATAAATATTAATTTAGAGATATAATACTGTAATTATATAATGGATGTTACGTATACAATTTTGATATCAGCCAATATTTTTAACTCTATACTCAATTTATCACTATCTATCCAATAGATTTCAGGTTGCTTTCCAATCCCCAAGAAAGCTATTTGAACAACAGAACATATCATTAATACATTTCAAATTACTCATGATAAGGAAGATTAGGAGTATTAAATGAAAAGGACGACGGGCTTAAATCAGAAGAGTATTTTTTCTCTACAATTAACCATGCCTAACTTCGATATTCTCGAACATCAACAAGGAGGGCTGTATATTTTACTTGATGGTGAAATGGTATGGAAAGACAGCAGTAATACCTATCATATTAAGTCAAATGATATCCTTTTTATCCACCCTGGAAAATATGCCGCTAAAACCCATACAAGAAGTTGTCAAATATTATGGTTGCCATTGGGTATGGAATTTTTCCGTCATTTTATGAAACGTTTTGGCGCATTATTAATTAATATTGAACGCCATGATTCCCCTGATTATCGGTTAATTCCTTTCCATAAGTTTCCATTATTAACAGAAAGTATACGTAGTTTATCGAAACTCCTCACGTATGATTGCCCATCAGCCCTGATCCAGTTAAGAAGCGAGGAGTTACTTTTACTGCTCTCTCTCGGAAAACAAGGCGCATTACTCATGTCAGTCCTGCGTAAATTGAGTAATCGGCAAGTAGAACGGTTACAGACATTTATGGAAACTCACTATCTCAAAGAGTGGCGGCTGAATGATTTTGCCCGCGAATTTGGTATGGGGTTAACTTCGTTCAAAGAACTTTTCAGTAGTGTTTATGGCACATCTCCACGAGCGTGGATAAGTGAACAGCGTATTCTTTATGCTCATCAATTATTATTAAACAGCGAAATGAGTATCGCTGATATTACACTGGAATCCGGTTTTTCCAGCCAGTCCTACTTTACCCAAAGTTATCGAAAACGTTTTGGCTATACCCCTAATCGTGCCAGATATGGTAAAGATTAATTATTAATATTGAGACTATACAAATTAAGGCTTTCCAGTTTCATGTAAACTTGTTTTATTTAAAACTGAAAAGCCATCGTAAGGATCAATATAATCCTTAATTTTTTTGAACACTATCTGCGCTATAAAAAACTGTTCCCAATTTAATTCTTTCCCGTCCTGTTGCCAGACGATGGCGATTAGTATCCCGCAGAGAATAAACACAGCCACAGTACTCTTGCTGATAGAATTCTTCACGCTTACTGATCTCAATCATGCGGGCAGAACCACCGCCTTTACGCCAGTTATATTCCCAATAGGTTAACCCCGGATAACGGGAAGCTGCACGGACACCACAATCATTAATTTGCTGCATATTTTTCCAGCGCGAGATCCCCAGTGAGCTAGTAATAACAGGGAAACCATGCTCATGAGCATATAACGCAGTCCGTTCGAAACGCATGTCAAAACACATCGTGCAGCGGATGCCACGCTCAGGTTCATTTTCCATGCCTTTCGCACGCTCGAACCAGTTGTCACGATCATAGTCGGCATCAATAAAAGGAATACCCATCTGCTCTGCGAAGCGGATATTTTCCTCTTTACGCAGTTCATATTCCTTCTGTGGATGAATATTCGGGTTATAGAAAAATATTGTGAAATCTATCCCCGAAGCGAGCATTGCTTCCATAACTTCCCCTGAGCATGGGGCACAACACGAGTGCAGTAACATTTTGCTGTGGCCATTAGGGAGTGGAAGCGGCTTACGTTCATAGTTCAGTGACATAATATTTTTTACCTGACTTAGACAATAAAAAACCAGGAAGAGAACATATCCCTCCCTGTGTTTATTAGTTGCTCATCTTACCTTGTTCCTTTGCTTTACGGCAATGGAAAACAAGTAAAGCCAGATCTGAACATCTTAAGTCAATCAGTACCCTTGCACTTCTGGTAATATCTGCCCGCCATCAACCACAATTGTCTGCCCGGTGATATTTTTCGCTTCATCAGAAGCAAGGAAACAAGCTGTGTAACCAATATCTTCTGGTGTTCCCAAAGCGCCCATTGGAATTACCGTTTCAATCTGTTTCAGGTTATCCTCACCAAATGCCATTAAGCCTTCAGTCATAATCATACCCGGCATAATGGAATTAATTGTGATCCCTTGTTTTGCATATTCTAATGCAGCACTGCGCATAAACCCGAGCTGGCCTGCCTTACTGGCACCATAGTGGCTATAGCCCTGCATTCCTACAATCTCTCCGGTGATAGATGAAGTAATCACTATGCGCCCATACTGCTGTTTTTCCATGACATTCAGTGCAGCCTGAGTCAATAAAAATGTGCCTTTCAGGTTGACGCTATAGACTAAATCCCAATCTTCAACCGTCATATCTTTAATATTGTGTTGTGGGAAAATACCCGCATTTGAACAAAGAATATCGAGTCTGCCATATTTTTCGACAATTTCATTAATCACATTTTTACATGCAGAGGGATCAGTTACATCAAGGGCGATAAAATCCACTCCAAGTTCTTCAGCTACAGGCATTCCTTTCGTTTTATCCGTACCTGAAATGATCGTAATTGCACCCGCCCGTTTAAATACCTGAGCAATTCCTTTACCAATACCTTTTGTTCCTCCAGAAATAAATGCAACTTTTCCGGTTAAATTAAACATTTTTGTTTCCTTTTATATCAGTATATTAAGTTTTTATATTACATCACTCTTAATTTTCCAATATATTTTCATCACGCCACCCTATCAATAACAATAAATATAATTAGCATATTAAAAAACAATGAAATATCACTCAAACATACAAATAAAGTACGTGATGTTTTTTTATAAACACTAAGACCCACTTCTAATAAAAACACTAACAACCATTTGATATGGATTGCAAATTCCCACCTCCACTATTACCTTTAATAATCAGTGAAAATAATGACAGGCAAAAAATCGAAAATAAAAAAGGATGGGAATATGACTCGCTACAATTCACTATTAAATGAATATGACGGCAATGCATTATCACCTATTTTATTTCTAAAAAGAGCCATATTAAGTAATGGTGATTACCCTGCGGTAATAGATGGAGAGCAATGTTGGACATGGCGACAATATGGAGAACGTTGTGAAAGAGTTGCTGTTGCACTTCAGCAAATGGGGGTTGGAAAAGGCTGTGTTGTATCTGCTTTATTGCCTAATGTTCATGAATTGCTGGAACTGCACTATGCTGTTCCCTTGTCTGGCGGAATACTGAATGCCTTAAGTATCAGGACAGATGCAGCTACACTGAATTTTATCTTTGAAAAAATTAATCCCACAATATTAATTGTGGATAAAAATTACCTTACATTACTGGATGGTGTTTCCTTTAAAAACCCGGTCAAAATTGTTGTCACTGCTGAAAATAATACTCTTCTACCAGAATCAGCGTTGGATTTGATTAGCTATGAGTCATTGATATCTGAGTATCCTTTTGAAACCCTGAACTTTTACCCTATTGATGAACAGGAAGCCATCAGCATTAACTCGACCTCTGGAACCAGCGGCACACCTAAGTTAGTTGTGTACTCACACCGTGGCGCATACCTTAATGCAATTTCGAATATCCTAGACTGGGATATGCCCAAATACCCGATTTATTTATGGACATTGCCCATGTTTCACTGCAATGGCTGGTGTTTCCCCTGGACTATTGCGGCACGGGCAGGCACTCATATCTGTATACGCAAATTTGATGCACAGGAAGCCATACAGATTATGCTGAAGCATCAGGTGACACACTATTGTGGTGCGCCTATCGTGCATTATTCCTTAGGGCGGGAAGCACAAAGGCTCGACATCTCTTTCAACAACAATGTCTATGGGTTGATTGCCGGTGCCCCACCAACAGAGAAGATGTTTTCCCTGCTTGATGCAGCCGGTATCAGAGCTACCCACGTTTATGGCCTGACGGAAACTTATGGGCCGGTTGTTGTTTGTGAAGATAAACCCGATTGGGCTACACTGCCAAAATCAGAAACAATTTTAAAGAAGATGCGTCAGGGAATTGTTTCCAATTTACAGGGAGAAATCAGCGTTATTGATGAAAATAACGGGCTGGCAGTACCTTTTGATGGACAATCCATTGGTGAAATTGCTATTCGGGGTAATATTGTTGCCGCTTACGGCCCTGTCGATCGAGTCACATTCGATATGACCAGTCAGTGGTTTTTTACCGGGGACTTGGCTGTTATTGATAGCGATGGTTATATTAAAATTATCGACCGGAAAAAAGATATTATTATTTCCGGGGGTGAGAATATTTCCAGCCTTGAACTGGAGAATGCACTGTCGAGTTATCCCGGCGTTCTGGCTGTGGCGGTTGTGGCAAAACCTGATGAATACTGGGGTGAAGTTCCTCATGCGTTTATTGAAATTGATGATAATACCTCAATCACTGAGCAGGAACTGGATGATTATCTCCGAACTATTGTTGCACGCTATAAGCGCCCTAAAGGTTATACTTTTTCAGCTTTACCACGTAACGCAAGCGGAAAAATACTCAAAGAGACATTAAGAAAACTCGCTAAAAATTTATAAAATAAGAGATATAAAAATGCAGAATTTTATGCAGAAGTATGATGTTACTCCCGAAGATTGTATCGTATTAAGCTTGCATCAATCCGCATGGGAGAAAGTATTATCGGGCGCTAAAAAATATGAATTCCGCCGAAGATTCAGAAGAAAAAGAACTTTTGCTTTTATTTATGTTACCGTTCCTGTCAAAGCCATAATCGGTGGTATGCTTCTTGATGAGCCAATATCTGGCACTGCCAAAGAAATTTCTGATATTGCAGAAAATGCAATTCCCGGAAATGGTCAGTCTGTTTTCGATTATTTTATTGAAAAAGATTTCGGATTGGCCATTCCGATTTTGCACGTCATTGAAACTCAAAAAGTATCATTAGATTACTTACGGGATAAATATAATTTTACTGCTCCACAATTCTATTTTTCCTTACAAAAAAATCAAATTATGCTTGATGAGTTAATAACGAAAGTTCAGGAAAAGTAATCCCGCTTTCAGCCAGATATCCCATATCACAATACATAGAACAGGCTGCATCAATCAGAGACATTGCGATCGCAGCCCCACTGCCCTCGCCCAAACGCAAATCTAAATGCAGATAAGGTTTCAGACCCAGATGCTGCAATGCCAGAACCGCACCTTTTTCTGCTGATAGATGAGATGGAATACAGTAATCCCGAACAGAAGGTGCCAGCTGAACTGCCGCCAGAGCAGAGGCATAAGAGATAAAACCATCAAGCACGACCGGAACACCTGCCGCAGCAGATCCCAAAATTACTCCGGTCATTCCCACAAGCTCAAATCCCCCCACTTTTGCCAGTACATCAAGGGGAGACTGAGCATCAGGTTTATTCACATCAATCGCCTGACGTACAACAAATTCCTTATGTTTAAGTAATCCAGCAGGCAAATTAGTACCTAAACCCACAACATCACCGGGATCACTTCCGGTAAGTACACTGATGACTGCCGCTGCTGGTGTGGTATTCGCGATCCCCAGCTCTCCCACACCAAATACAGAGATCCCAGCGGTAAGGCGTTGCTGAACTAATTGCACACTTGCCAACAATAATGTTTCTGCGTATGCATAAGGCATAGCCGGGCCTTGTGCAATGTTTCCACAGCCACGGGCTAATTTGAGGGACAATAAATTATCTATCGGCTCACAATCAATACCAATATCAACAGGTAACACATGGGTACCGCTACTTTTCGCTAATGCACAAACCCCTGTCAGCCCCAGCAACATGTTCCGGGCTTGTATGGCTGTAACATTTTTCGGAGAAATCGCCACACCTTCGTTATAAACGCCATGATCGGCACACATAACGATAATCTCTTTTTGCAGATCCCGCAGTTTTCCAATTCCGGGCATAGCCGCAAGTTGTGCTGCCAGTGCTTCCAGACGGCCCAGACTGCCAATTGGCTTGACGAGTTTATCAATATGCTGCTCCGCCCGATCCATTTTTTCCCGATCCAGCGGTTTAATCTTTTTCAGTAACAGTGGTAATGACTGAAACTCCATGATGATCCTTCCGATCAAGTTTCAACTTAAATAGGCAAATATAAAATACACTCTAATAGATTTCTGATTGCATCACAGTGACAAAGAAGCAACGAGAATAAAATAATATTAGCTATCGACAACCTACTTCCAGATAAGGATTAAAGCCAGTAGAAAAAACACTTCACCGACTTCAATTGCCGCTCCCAGAGTATCTCCGGTTTGCCCGCCCAAATGATAGTTAAAATAGATGGCAAGCAAAAAGATAGCGATCATCGTTACCAGCATTGCAGATAACCCCTGCCAGTCCCCCAGCAGCATCACCAATACTGTCCCTGCCAATAATGTGATGACTGTTTCACGGGGAGTAATGCGACCGATATAGCTACTTCCCATTCCTTCAACTTCACGGGCATAACGTTGTTCAAACATCAAAAGCACAACAGCAGTACGTCCGACAATCGGTGCACAAGATAATAAAGCCAGCAAATGCAAAGGAGGATGATAGGCAATTTCAACAACCGCAAGTACCTTAAGCAAAATGCAAAAGATCAGCCCTAATCCGCCATATGTGCCAAGGCGGCTATCTTGCATAATTTCCAGCATTCTTTCTCTATTTCGGGAAGAAAAGATACCATCACAAGTATCTGCCAGACCATCTAAATGCAGTCCTCCCGTCAGAAATACCAGAGCGAGCGCATAACCAATTGCGCCAATATATACTCCTCCACCGGATTGAGTTATTACCAGCGCAACACAAGCTGCAATCGCACCAACAATAAGGCCAACTAAAGGGAAAATCGGTACACCATGCCCAATTTGCCGAAAATCAATCCCTTCGGCCCATTTTGCAGGGATAGGAAGCCGGGTCATAAACTGTAATGTTGCCCAAAAGAGTTTCAACTTCATTTGATTTTTACTCCAAGGCCAGAGACTACCATCCAGACTGATTTTGCTGCCTGAGCCAGTTTCTGGTTAACCCGACCGGAAATATCAATAAAATGACGGGCCAGCCGATTCTCAGGCACAATCCCCATCCCCAGTTCATTCGTCACCAGACAAACGGGCATTGGGCAATTCAGACAAGCATCGATCACATCGTCTATCTGCTGGTGGATATATACCTCCAATGAGGTGAAATCCATTTCATCGGGTGATGCGCCTTCTGCTTTGTCAAACAAAAGGTTGGTAATTAATGTAGTCACACACTCAAGTATAATCCCCTCTTCCGCTTTACGATGCCTACGGATAACATCCCCCAAATCCTGATATCCTTCCCAGGTTCGCCAATGTAAAGGACGATCCTTCCGATGCCGTTCAATTCGAGCCAACATCTCTTCATCAGTACCTTGAGCTGTCGCGATATACAATACTTGTTCACATTGATCTGAAATAAACCGCTCCGCATAAGCACTTTTGCCACTACGTGCTCCGCCAGTAATTAAGATCATCTGATCACTCCAGAAGAAGTAGACTCCGTGTGTTCTTTCATTAACTGATAGATACGTTCTATATCCAGATGTTCACGCATACTGGCTGCCAGAATATTAAACTGTTTCTCTTTATGGCTGGCATAGCTGAAAGCAGCATTTTCCAGCGGGTTGATGCCTTTATGCATGCGAAGCTGATTCAGTAATAAACGAGTAAAATTATTCTGGTCAAACAGGCCATGCAGGTAACTTCCCATCACCGTCCCTTCCTGATTAATTGCACCATCAAACCAACTCTTCTCTTCACCATTACGTAAGTACATTTTGGCGAATGGCCTTGCCTGCTCTCTCAGGCGCGTAACTCCCATATGGATCTCATAACCCACAATGGGTTGATCACCACATAAGTTCAGCATGCCTGATAGCTCCGGCATCACAATTCCCCTGACCTGAGCTGTCTGTTTATCATTGGCAAATAAGGTTTCAGTATCGAGTAATCCTAACCCTTCCATCTGATATAAACCAGATTCGACTTCATCAACAATCTGCTTTCCAAGCATCTGGTAGCCACCACAGATCCCAATGATCGGAACCCCTGACTGGTGTGCAGCAATAATTGCCTGATCCAGCCCCTGCGTTTTTAACCATCCCAAATCACCCAATGTGTTTTTACTGCCGGGTAAAATGATCAGATCGGCATTCCTAAGTTCCAAAGGATCTGCAATATAATTAAGAGAAACATCAGGCTGGAGTGCTAACGCGTTAAAATCGGTGAAATTTGCAATATGTGGAAACCGGACAACGGCAATATTCAGGCATCTTTCTGTGTTATTTTTATCCTTTTCATATTTGCCAACCTGCAACGCAACACTGTCCTCTTCTTCCAGATCGAGTTCCAGCCACGGTAATACTCCCAGTATCGGTACTTGTGTCAGCTCTTCGATTTGTTCAATACCTGAATGCAGCAACGATATATCACCACGAAATTTATTAATAATGACCCCTTTAACCCGTGCCCTTTCTTCTGGTGCGAGTAAGGCCAGTGTGCCGTAGATAGAAGCAAAAACACCTCCGCGATCAATATCTGCTACCAGAATAACGGGAGCATCAACCAGCTCAGCCATTCCCATATTGACGATATCCCGATCCCGCAGATTAATTTCCGCCGGGCTACCCGCTCCTTCCAGTACCATAATATCGGTTGCAGCCGCAAGGCCGTTATATGCACTCAGGATCTGCTGCTGAAGCTGTGGTTTATACTCGTGATATTCTACGGCATTCATATTGCACATAACTTTGCCCATAAAAATCACCTGAGCCTTGCAATCACTGGAGGGTTTCAGCAAAACAGGATTCATGCGTACATCAGGAGTAATCCCCGCCGCTTCAGCCTGAAATATCTGAGCACGCCCCATTTCTTTGCCATCAGCAGTAATACCAGAATTAAGTGCCATATTTTGTGATTTAAAAGGAGTACAGTGATAACCATCCTGTAAAAAAATCCGACAAAATCCAGCAACCAAAGCACTCTTTCCAACATCAGACGCTGTTCCTTGGATCATAAGAGACCATTTCATGGTGTTTTACTCCTCTATATTATTGTCGCCACAGAATAACGCACCAAATGACTACATGATGAACTCATATGGATAAGTGTTTTTTATCCGCGTGAATCAGCTCACAAAGTCAAACAAATATTTTTATGCACTCTCTGTTACAATAACAATCAATATCATTAACCTATTATTAATAGATATACAGTTATGCAAAATTCAGAAAATTATCTCACAGATATATCCACTTTTATGGCTCTCGATATCCGCGTTGGCAAAATAATCAAAGCTGAAAAAAATGAAAAAGCCATCAAACCTGCTTATAAACTGTATATCGATTTTGGTCGCGAAATAGGTGAAAAACAGAGTTCGGCACAATTGTGCCAAAACTATACGGAAGCACAATTAATCGGCAGGCAAGTCCTGGCTGTTATAAACTTTCCACCGAGAAAAGTAGCCGGGTTTAAATCGGAAGTTTTGGTTCTGGCTGCCGTTTGTGATAATGAAGGCACTGTACTCATCCAACCAGATAAAAATGTGACCTTAGGGACACGGATGCTGTAATTTAAAATAGGAATATTATGAGAACACAAAAAAGATGTATGGGTTATGTTGCCATTGTTATTGATGATTATGATAAAGCAATTGATTACTACACCAATAAACTGGGGTTTACTCTGGTCGAAGACACTCCACAACCGGGTAAAAGATGGGTTGTTGTGACACCAAATCCTGAAAGTGACTGCAATCTATTGTTGGCAAGAGCATCTAATGAAAAGCAGGAAGCTTTTATTGGCAACCAGTGTGGAGGAAGGGTATTTTTGTTCCTGCAAACTGACGATTTCTGGCGCGATTACCATAAAATGAAAGAAAATGGCGTTCATTTTTGCGAAGAGCCACGACAAGAAGAATATGGCTTGGTTGTTGTATTTGAAGATATTTATGGCAACCGATGGGATTTATATCAGAACGCGATTGTTTAAAATACAAAAAAATCCACCTGTTAAACAGGTGGATTCCTATTTGATAAAATAACGTTCAATTTTTTATACCCCATAATCCTTTTGATTACCTAACTGTTGACCGCATCCAATTACTTCAGTCACTGTTTTTTTAGGCATATTATTATCTATATTCTCGATCATTTTATCCTTTACCGTCACATTACAATTCGACATCTTCTGAGTGTATTCGTTGATTTTACTAGGAAGTATTGCATTTTTCTTATTATGATAATGCCTCTCTGTATATGGAATTTTCCCATGAGCAATATCAGAAATTGCACTTGGTAAACTTAATAAAAACGCAAGAGGAGACCCAGGTAATTTCACAGAGATTTTATCTCCTTTACTATGAGTAATTATTTCATGATTTACCAACTCTTTGGTATTCAATATAACTGGCTCATCAGTACTTTCAATCTTCGCTCCAGTCAGATTGGTTTTACCTGATACATCTAAATTAACCCCATTTCTGGCAGAAATTCCTGATTGGTTAGTCAAACCTGTATCATCATGTGTTTCGTAATTAAAATTAAACTTGGTTTTTATACCCGATGCGATACTTTTAATGATATTAACCACTCCCATAAAATCGGATGGTTGATTATCATTAAAGAGTGTACCACTATTAAACCCGCCTCCAGCTTCTAGATCTATTTTACTCCCATTAGCCGTATTTTGAGCCGTTTCAATATTAAGATTACCGCCTACTTTCCCTCCCATTTTATCCGCTACAATATTAGCGCCTTTAATAGTCGTATCTTTTTTACTTGTTAATGTTACATTTTCACCAGAAATCTGGCTATTATGATTGATAACATCTCTTTCATAACCATTACCAAATTTACCATAAGCCTTTGCCTCAATTTGAGCTAATTGAGAACCATTCATTACTGCTCCCCCACCTACATTAGCCCCAATGAGGAAATGACTTTTATTTATACTGTCCTGAGCAGAGGTAACCATGATATCACCTCGTTCTGCTTTAAGATTTATATGTTTGCCAGAGACATTTGTCCCCTGCAAAGACAAATTATTTCCAGAAACTAAGTTAACTCCCTGTTTTCCCCTAATATTACTACTTTTTGCTGTTACAGTAGTGTCATCATTTACAGAATATTCTGCTGCTACACTTCCTGCTCCCATATTGACAACTCCTGTCGGCAAATTGACGCCTACCCCAACACCAAGACCAACCCCATATTGGGTTTTAGTTTTCTTATGAGTATTATTTGCCTGATTAATATTGATATTATTCCCTGCCTGTATGGTTGTTTCTCCATCTTCTGAATTAAACGATGATCCCTGATATTTAATATCATGGCGTGCCTGAATATTAATATCTTTATGTGCTTTGAAATCACTGACAATAGCATCTGAATTAGATTCATAATTCCGAGACGTTTTCCCTTGCCCTTTAGCTTTAACAGTAAGATCCTGAGAGAAAAGCGCTAAGCCGGCTTGTATATTGGCATTACCTGATGAATCAAAAACATCTTTTTCATTTTTATTAAATGCGGCTTCATTAATATGGTTGTTAGATTTTAATTCTATTCCTCCATTAGCTGACTGATATTGCGTTCCCTGATCATATACATCCTCTTTGGCATTTATGATAATGTCGTTGTTGGCTTTAATTGAAGTGACATTAGCATTTGTTTTAGTATTACTCTCTGTATGATTACCTCCTTTGGCGAAAACATTAGCACCAACATTAGGTGAATAATTCTTCATACTCAAAGAGAGATCAACTCCTCCTCCAATATTAAAATTTCCTGAGGAAGTACTATCACTACTTTCCGCTGCCCTATTTGCTATGCTATTAGCACTCACCTCATAATTACCAGCAACATTATGCTGAGTTCCCTCTTGTTCTAGTTTATTTCGTGCGTTTAATTTCAGATCTCCCGCGATGTCCGTTTTTGAAACGACAGCTTTTTTATTCTCATGAGATTTATTATTGCTACTATGATTAACTCCACCGCCAATACTTATTCCATTGCTTCCTTTAGAGAAAAACACACCAATACCAGTTGAAGAATGAGATTCTCTTTGGGCTGCCAAATCATTTGAAGCAAGGAAAGAAATATTGTCAGCTGATATATTAGCATTCCCATTTCTCGTATCTATATCTGAACCCACAACTGTAACATCTTTACCTGCATTAATTGTGATATTTCCTCCATCCAATACAGATCGTTTTTGTGTTACATTCTCTTTTTCTTTATCATCACTGCTATACTTAATAACCAAATTTTTTGTAATGGTTTTTTTATCATCTTCATTAGAGGATTGAGCTATATTCCCTGCCTCAAGCAATGAATTTTCTTTCTGTTTATTATATTTCTCTCCATAAGAAGAAACATTTATATTATCGCCTGCATCAATATTCAAATCATCAGAACTTTTTAATATACTATCAACTACATCAATATTTTTGCCACTAGATAACTTTAAATTTGCATTAGATTTAACCTGACTGCGTACTGCCTCTTCTTTTTTTTCTTTTTCTTTATTAGAATCCTTAGTAATATTAAAAACAGTTCCATGGCGCTCATCAATAATATTTTTATGATAATTAACCGCATTATCAATGAGTAAATCACCATTTTTAGATTGGAAATATCCACCTTTTTCAGCTTCAACATTACTGCCAGTAATTTTAATTCCATCATTTCCTACAAGCAATACATGCCCATCAGCTGTAATATCAGATGATTGATTTATTTTATTTTCAATATAATTATTTTTATTTTTTCCTCCGGCAATCCCTCCCCAATAAGTTCTATTATCATCATCAATAACTTTATCACCATAAGATTGAGATATTATCTGGGTTTTTTTACCTGCTTTTATAATAAGGTTGTTTCCGGCATGCGCCTTAGAACCTGAAATTTTAATATCACCATTGGCTTCTATGCCAAGATCATTATCAGCATTTAGTTCACTTCTAATCTGTTTTTGAGTAAAATGTCCTTTTTCTTTTAGCCCTGTATCTAGTGAACTCGACTCCAATCTGTGATATTGCTGATTATCCATTTGTTCAGTTTCTATCAAGCCATCTATTATGACATTACGTTTAGATGATAATGACAGATTATTACCTGCGTCAATCTTGCTCCCATCAATTCTTATATCTTCTCCAGTCGAAGTTAATTTTATATTATTATTTGCCCTTAAATTATTTCCCTCCTGTTGAGTTTTATCATGAGTATTTTTTTTATTACTCTTCCATAAGAACTTCCATTGCTCTTGAAAGTCCTCCGAATGTTGATTAATTGCCTGCCCACCTAAATCAAGTTTACTACCAGTTAAATTAATATTTTCACCAGAAATATCTGTTCCTTTAATTTCATTATTTTTGTTAGCATTTAATGTAATATTTCTACCTTCTAATTTGGTTCGATGAAGGATTTGGGACCTCTTCTCGCTGCTAGCACTATTCCCGTTAAAAAAATTACCTCCTGATTTTTCCTTTTTCAAATATACTTCATCCAAAGCTCCCTGAGATGTAATATTTTCACCTTTTAAGGTGAGGTCACCTCCTTTTAATCTGGCACCTTCCAGTTTTAATCCGCCTTTAGATTCAACATTAATATTATCAGCAGCAGTCATCTCCCCCTGTAAATTAACACCACTCCCTTTATCTGTACTTAATAACCGGATACGACCAGCCTGCATACTGCCTAAATAGTAGCTATCAAGTAAACCCACCGTTGCTTTTTTTGAATCCAATACTCGACCATCAACAGATATTTTATTCAGACCTGTAATAATATTAATATCTTGGCTGGTACTAATTTTGCCACGACTATCAATTTTAGGGGAAAAAAGATTTATGATAGAGTCATGAACCAGCCCTCCTTTACCAATTTTCAGGGCATTTGTATTATCGAGGGTATTAAATCCCTGTAAAGTACCTTTTTCAACTAATGGATTTCCGACCACTAGCGATAACTGATTGGTATTAATGAACCCACACCCATCACAAGTAATACCGTTAGGGTTTGCCAATATATAATCTGCAGCCATACCAAAAACTTCCTGCTTACCCAACAGTAAAGATGGATTGCGGCTAATTACCTCATTTAAAATAATTGTTGCCGAATTGCCATGCAGATTACTATTACCAGATAACTCTCCAGCTAATTGAGATTCACCTCCATTTGTCGAATTATTAAAAACCGCCCCTTTTTCCGAAACATTAAAATCATCATATTGGTTATGTGATAATCCAGATTCAGAAGGAGCAACAATATTAACGACATCTGCGCCGGATTTAGATTGTGTAACATCTGGTCGGTGTGAGGCATCACCTCCAGCCACTATTCCATTGGAAAAACTACTTGAGCTAAAAAGCATAACAATTGCCACTGATACAGCAAGCCGACCAGATGACGATAATTTAAACCTTTTTTCTTTCATTTAATTACTCCTATACATCTAGTTATTACTGTGTGTAAAAATATGACCAAACTGAAACAGTGGCAGCTCTGCAATTAAAAACCATAAGAAATACGCACTAATATCTGTATGGGATTATTAAGTTTCTCGTACTGCCGAGGAAAAACTTTCCCACTACCTACTTGAATATCGGCAAACAACTGTTTATAACTCAGTGAAAACCCAGCACTCATCCCTACAGCATTTATCCATTCATATTTATATTCATATTTATTTTTATTTTTATTTTCATAAGTTTTAGTTTGCCCTAAATCACCACCTATATTTAAAACTAAATAACCTTGAGGAATAGCTATAGGAAGCGGGTAGGATAACGTATTTCTTAAATACCACCCATTGTCATCACATAAAAAACTCTCGTTAAATCCTCTGATACTATTTTTATCAGTAATACTGAAACACTCCATAGCTGGTAAAGGATCACGGCTATACTGCATGCTAAGTTGACTATTTAATAAATAAGATGAATCAAATAATTTAAATTTATTTTGCAAATTTATTGACATCAATCCTTTAATAAATCTTTTGTCCATAGCTGTTTGCGGGTTAAACCATGGCACACCTTTATCAATACCTACATCAATAGAAAAAAATCCTGTTGGAATAACTTGAAAATGATTTAAATTAAGAGAAACAAGACTGATAGATTCACTATTTACTATAATTTTCTCATCATTTAAATAGTTATCTCCTTTTTTATATATAAATTGTGTCCTCAGTGTATCTATTTGTGTCTGGTTGCGGCGAAATGCCCAGTCAGCACGAACTCCTGATTGTTGGGCATCACCATGTATATTTAAAAACCTAGACTTTCTATAATTTGATTTTTGTTGATGATGATATTTAGAACCAACATAAAATGTGCTAAATGTTGACTGTCCATATGGCAATGAATAAAGAAATATATAAGATCGATTATATTTACTTTGGCCTTTTTTCAAAGTAGAGCTTCCACTAAGGCTTACAAAATCAGATAACCCCAGCGGGCTATCAAAACTCGTGTTTACTCTTCCTACCCATTTCCCTGTATTTTTTTGTCCATAATTATCTGTTGTTAAAGAAACTTTCCACGGAGAACTATGTTTATTATTAAGAAAAATAATAGATCCTCCATTAATTGTACCAGGCAAAATATCCAACGTTGTTTTATTTGATTGTAAACGATTTGCCTGATCTAGCCCTTGGTCAAGTTGATGTATATTCAATGGCATATTCTTCAGACCAGGAAAAAGAGTCTGACTATTTACCCATCGACTTCCTCCCCTAATATCTTCGATAAACCCTTCTATAACATGAATTCCTAATTTTTTCTCATAATCAGGAGGAACCAATTTTACTCTGGCTGTAACATATCCTTTCTGGACATAAAGGTTTATAATTTCAGATGTTAATCTATTGATATTATTACTGGTAATACAATTATTAGAAATTGCACTTAATTTTTTTAAGTCCGATGATGATAATAATGATATCCCTTGGAGATAAACCCCACTAATTGGTAGGCATTTTTTATCACCTTTCAGATTTGCGAGTGATTCTTTTGTAGAATATCGCCTTGAACGGTTAATCATCTCCTGATGCCGCCTTTCTTCAATCAACCTGTTTATCTCTCTTTCGCTATTCCGTAAATTATTACTCCCTTCGTTCACAGTTGGTGAAGGCAAACTTTCATTAAAATTTACCGGAGATGCTATTGTTAATGGAATATATAATATTAATAATATTCCTATGTTTTTTATAATCATAAAACACCAATCATAAAATTTTCATTAATATAATAATTAAACTTGCAAGATTTTCAGGGAGATTAATTAATATAAAATTTATCACTCACATATTGCCATATCCCTACAGGCAGAATACAAACACTTCATAAACACGAATAAAAAACAAACATCGCCAAGTCATTTAATAAAATCACATTCACAAAATTTTTAATCATCACTATGTGAAATATAAAAATAAAACAAATTAATTATTTTTAGTCATATATCTAAACTAATAAACTGATATTTTTTATAGAAAATAATAAAAATAACTGCTCTACTGTATTTAACTGGTAAAAATATGTAACTTGTAATTTAGCCTTGATAATATAATTTCTTAAATTACATATAATTATTGCATTGATATACAAAAACCAAACACTTGTTTGAAAAGAACCTATTATCTCACAACCTATTGATATAAATATAATTTATACAGAATAAAATATAGTTTACATTATAAACCTTTTCATTATCCTAAACACCAAAGCTTTAACAGAGTAATATTCTAGATATAGATCACATTATTGATCATAAAAACCCTTTATTAAACTTACGATCACTTTCTCAAAAATAGAATAAATCATAAGATCCGCCTTTACTGTTTGACAGATATACAATAGAAATATAGCCACAAAAAATAGCCAAGGCCACAATATGTCAAACAGGGAAAATCAGATACTGCAAATATTAAAGAGGGATCCTTTTATACAACAGCAAGAAATTGCAGATATTCTTGGTATTAGTCGTTCCTGTGTTGCAGGGCATATTATGAACCTAAGTAAAAAAGGCTATATAAAAGGGAAGGGTTATATTCTTGCCAGTGATGTTTATGCTGTTACTATTGGAGCAGCTAATATAGATATAACCAGTTATGCCTTTGATAAATTAGTATATAATGATTCCAACCCAGGGAAAATCATTTCCACCCCCGGTGGGGTAGGAAGAAATATTGCACAAAACATTGCTGCATTAAAAAATGAAAGCTATTTAATTTCTGTTGTTGGTAATGACCAACAAGGTAAAATTTTATCAGAAAAAACAAAATTATCCGGAGTTAATACTAAATACCTACATAAACTGGATGATGAAAAAACATCAATTTGTAATTCATTTATTGATAAGAATGGAAAATGTATTATTTCGATAAATGATATGAGCATTCTGGATAAACTTACCCCATCACTACTCTCTCAATCCAAGAAATTGATTCAGAGTGCCAGTGTACTGATTATTGATTGTAACTTATCTAATGAATCGTTAGAGTGGATATTTCTTAATTCCAATAATGTTCCGATTTTTGTTGATACAGTTTCTACATTCAAAGCATCTAATATCCGTCACTGGCTACCTTATATTCATACACTGAAACCTAATCGTTCTGAAGCTGAGATGTTAAGTGGTATCAAAATTGAAACACTGGAAGATGCAGTCCTCACTGCTTCTTGGTTTCATCAGCAAGGTGTTCAACGGATAATTTTGAGTATGGATGCAGAAGGCGTCTATTACAGTGAACTAGATAATAAATCCGGTTACTCACGCGCATTAACAAATAACGTTGTTAATGCCAATGGTGCTGGTGATGTTATGATGGCAGGGCTTGCACATTGCTGGCTGGCTGGAATGGATCTGGAAGACAGCGTTCACTTTTCTCAGCAATGTTCTGCTTTTACTCTATCATCAGAAAATATTGATATATTCCCCAATAAATTCAATCTTCGGTAAAAACTGGTACTAATTCTTTAAATAAATATCCGGGCGAAATATTTGCCAAACAAAATTTTCACGATTAACAGGTGAATAACCAAATTTTTCATATAACCAATGTGCAGATGAAGTTACTAACATAACTCGTCGAAGTTTCTGAATAACAGGATGAGATTGGCAACATTCCATTAGCCAGCTCCCCAGATGCTGTTTTTGATATTCTTCCAATACGTAAACATCACATAAATACCCAAAAGTTGAAAAGTCTGTCACGAATCTAGCAAACCCTATTTGATTTTTCTCATCATACAATCCGAACGTCAGACTATTTTCAATTGAACACTGAACTGTTTCAATATCGATGCCTTTCGCCCAATGGGAGCGGGTAAGAAACTGATGGATTGCTGTAACATCTAACAAATATTTATCTGTTGATACTTGATATTTTTCTTTTTCCCAATATAGATGTTGTTTCATACTTTGTTCTATTATTTTTTATTGAGTATTTGCTTTACAATATCAAATTTAATTATGACTGCAAGAGAAGTTTAGTAAATAAATATCATATCAAGAAAAGGTTATTTACATTTTTAATATCCATTTTGTGACAACCGATAACTGGATATATTATACTCAGAAAATTGAGCCAGAAAATATTTGGTAGGAAAACTTTTTATCCAGCGTCACAACTCGTACATCATTACGACAATACAGGCCATCTCGCCGACTGTCACATCACTTCACAACGGATATTGCTGATAATACCCCGTCTTCCTCAGCGGCAGGGGTTATTCGTATTCCTTTAACCACTTAGGAAATGAATAAAAAATATTAATTTTTAGTTTCAAGTGTTAACTAATTATTAAGAATTATTCATTTATTATTCGATGGAGATAAGGTTATTAGGCTTATCCATTTCTTGATAATCACGTTATGGATGGATAGTAAAATGAAAAAATATCTTCTTCTTTCCCTAGTCGCAGGTACGACTCTTTTTACTTCAATACAGACCTATGCTTGGTTTTGTAGATCTGAGATGTTAGACCCAGCAGCATATGAGCGCTGTGTAGCTCAATGCGACGCGTTGAATCCGGGAGAAGCGGGACATTCGCATTGTTTATAATGAAATCAAGGACGGTACATCCGCCGTCCTTTTACTCTCACTACGCCCTAACAAACTCCTGCAATTCCAAGATCATTTGCTCCTTGAATTCAATGTATAGATTTATTTCCAGTTGAAGCAGAAAGACAGGATTTTGCCTACATTTTGTTTCAACATGGTTCCTAATTTTTGTGCTTCAACACCTTGATACCAGCGAGTTGAACCATAGAGGTTATCATCTATATAGTATGTTCCTGCTTGATTTTTAACAAAATTATAACTCACTCCATCAACAGTTATACGAAGATATTTTCCCAAAAAATCACTCGCTTTTTCAGCAGTCTTTACATCTGGAGAGGCTGCTATAAAAACTAGCATAGGGGCATCGTTATAAACGTATTCCATCCAGTAGAGCATTGCAATTTTCATGAAAGGTGTATTATTTTTAATAATCTTTATGTCCCCAAAGGAAACAGTATTGCAACCTAGCAAACAAGCGCCCCATGAATTATCATCCTCATCCGCACGCTTAGTTACTGTAAGATCAAAAACCAACATACAATCTTCTTCCAACTGCCAGTCACAAGCCATCATATCTTCTGGCTTAGGGATCCATTGTTTCCTATTCTTATTTTATCGTATTCTTCTATATAACCTGATTCTTCATTAAGCAATAAGTACTGCTTGAGGGAATTCCAATCTTTACGGCTCACCAAGTTATTTAAATTCAATTGAATTATTGCCCATACAAAAGAACCTACCGGAGCAGTAACATCATTGCTAAGCTCAACTGTCGTGGTGGTCTTATATGTGACTTTATATTTTTCGAGGTCAAACGAGCAATTTTTATCACCCAGTTTATTAACTTCAGACATAAACACCTCACTTAATTAACCTGAATTCTGGATAAGAAATTGACGAGAGGCCTGTTCCAGGAGCAAAGTTTTGGTGAAAGCCTAAAACGACTCCGGGGAGGAACAGGCCATGGA
>NZ_CAWNQH010000081.1:0-36406 GCF_963876495.1 Xenorhabdus sp. KJ12.1 | reverse complement strand
TAGCTGGCACCGGTTTGATACCGAGCGTTCAGTGGCCTTCGGTCGTCAATCGGACAATCTGAAAGCCAAATACGGTGCGCAAACCGGGCAGTTATTTGCCGAAGCCGCTTACGGGGTCAACCCGGACTGGCTGAATCTGGAGCCTTTCGCCAATCTGTCCCATGTTAATTTCCGCAACGATGGCATCAATGAAAAAGGCGGTGCTGCTGCCCTGACCGGTAAAAAACAATCGAAGAATGCCACACTCTCGACATTAGGTTTGCGTGTGAACCAGAACTGGCAGACGCAGGATCAACTGACTGTCGGCATGTATGGCGAATTAGGCTGGCAACATCAGTTCGGTAATGTCGCACGTGATAGTCAATTGAGTTTCAGCAACAGCGATGTGTCATTTACGGTTAACAGCGTCTCCGCTGCGCGTGATGCGGCAGTCATTAAAGCCGGGACTTCTCTGAGCATTAATGAAAATACTCAATTATCAGTGGGATATAACGGTGTCTTATCACGTGGTCACAAAGATAACGGCGTATTCTTAAATGCCAACTGGAAATTCTAGCCAATAAAAATTATTTAAATCAACAAACTCACTGCTGGTGATGGCTGGCAGTGAGTTTTTATTTTTTCTTTCATGTCTTCTTTCACAGCAGTACATACATTTAAGAAGAATGCATTTTAGAGGGAGTGAATTTCGGTAAGCTGATTGTGAAAATTAGCTAAAATATTTATCGTTTAAGAACATTCTCAATTCCTGAAAAATAAACTGACCTTATCAATTCTAGGTCTAATATAAATAATATGGATAAAATATCGGATAATGTTTTATCCATTTTTATTTGTGAAAATAATTTCTATTTGATAACTCATGGAAACATTAACCGCATAAACAAAAAAAATAGAAATTAAATCAGTTTGAAGTATTTTTTTATTTTAAGAAGAAAAGTTTACATGACAATGCAACATACTGATTAAATTAAACTAATTCCATATGGTCAAAATGAAAAAACCATTAAGATCATAGGCTTTAAGTTAAATTATTCCTTGCTTTTAGCTTTTACTTATTATTTTATAATAGGCCACTGGCAGGAAATTAATATTACTCACAGAGTATTAATCACCATTATCAGAACTACTCCCGAAATGATAGCTCATTTCTATGACAAACTGATGTCGCCAGAAACATATAGTTTTAAATCAGATTTTATTATAAATATTTTTGAGTGATTATTTATCAACCAGTCATTCAAAATAATTCACTATATGAGAAACAGGCTTATTGCTATGAAAAAAAACAATTCCGTAAAACCTATTGTTTTGTGGATATCATTTTTATGTGGACTTTTACCTACTACCGCATCAATGGCTGATAACAGATATCAGGAACAGGGTCAGCTAAATTCACCAGATAGTTGGTTATCGAATGAGTTTAAACACCAGTGGGGATTAACGGCTATTGGGGCGCATTATGCTTATGCTCGTGGTTATACGGGTAAAGGGATTAATGTGGGCGTTCTGGATGAAACTGTGACTCATCATGCTGAATTTGCAAATAAACTTAAAGTATTAAGTCCCGAAGATCCAGTGAACTATAATGTAGACGAAGATTCTGGCAATATCACTTTCGGCGCCCATGGGAATCATGTCTCAGGTATTATTGCGGCAAACCGAGACGGCAAGGAGATGCATGGAGTCGCATTTGATGCTGGCTTGATTACAGGTAAGTTTTTAAATAATTACTACAACAGAACAGAAGCGATGATCCAAAGTGATGCTCGGATTATCAACAATAGTTGGGGAGTCCGTCCTCAACGTAATCGAGATGCAAACGGTAATCCAATAAAGCGACCAGATGGCACGTGGGATTATAAAAAAGTTACACTGGAAAATATCCGTGAAGGTGTTGAACCAATTAAAGAGTTATTGGATTATGTAAGCCGTTATCCAATACCAGAAGAAGATTATCCATTCTCCGGTCTCATCAGAAGTGCATCCTTACTTCGTACTGCCCGACATGATAAGTTAATTGTTTTTGCTGCCGGAAATTCAAATAACTATAACGTTACTGGATTAGATGCAGGTATGCCGTTTTTCTTCCCTGACGTATTAAAGAATTATCTCAGTGTTGCTAATCTGACTCAGGAAAATATTCTAGCTCTATCATCAACTATTTGTGGATATACTGCCAGTTATTGTTTATCCGCACCGGGCACAGGCATTTACAGTAGCACAGGTAAGTTCGTTGATGAAATCAACAAAGATGTTCTAAATAAAGACGAGCTTAAAGTTGAAATCGCCCCTTCCTATGATAGCTATGATGGCACATCAATGGCAGCACCGCATGTCGCTGGTGCTGCAGCTGTTCTGATGCAACGCTTCCCTTATATGACTGCAGCTCAAATTTCTGATGTTCTCAAAACCACAGCAACAGACTTGGGTGAAAAAGGAATCGACGCACGCTATGGCTGGGGATTATTGAATCTGAAAGATGCCATTAATGGCCCGAAAATGTTTATCACTAAGGACGATATTCCGGCTGAATTTTATATTCCGGGGTCCTATGAGGATACGCAGTTTGTCGCGAATATCGTCGGTATTGGCGGTGTAGTAGAAAAAGGTACGACGGTAGAACGCACATGTGACAGCATCGAATGTGACTATGACTACTGGAGTAATGATATTTCCGGTCACGGCGGGTTAACCAAAACCGGCAAAGGTATGCTTGAACTGACCGGTAAAAATAGCACCTATAAAGGCCCGACAATAGTAGAACAAGGTCAGTTAAAGATTAGTGGTGGCATCACTTCTGAGGTTACTGTACAGAATGGGGCTTCACTAAGCGGAAACGGTACTACTGGTTCACTCACGTTCGAGGAAAACTCACACTATCTGGTTAATATTGCCAGAAATACCCAAGTGTTAATTGATCGAATTTCAAGCCGTGGTTCAGCGAAGTTAAGAGGTGGCTCGGTACAAGTCTGGTTAGAAAATAATAGCAATCTACTCGCAAAAAAAGAAGTTGGCAGTCTGCTTGAACCACATAATATCTTACAGACAAGCGGCGAAGTCACTGGTAAATTTTCGACTGTAACCATAGCACCGAACTATGTGTTCATTGATAATCAGCTGAAGCTTAGTTACCTTCCTGATCGTGTCATGCTGAATATCAACCGTAACGCCACCCCATTTGCCCGTGTGGCGAAAACCGCCAATGAGCGTGCCATCGCCAATGCGGCGGATAAATTACATCAGGGGCATCCGGTTTATGAAAGTATCCTGATGTCGGATACGGCGGCACTGGCAGGCAAAGCATTTCAACAACTGTCTTCCGGCCAGATCCATGCTGATATTGCGTCTGCACAAATCAATGGCAGCCGTTATCTGCGTGATACTCTGAATACGCGTTTACGTCAGGCAAATGGTGGATTAGCCAATCAGGAGATCAAGGCTGACCAAAATGGTGTCTGGGCACAGATCAGCAGTAACTGGCAACGTGCTAATAATAGCAGTGAAGCCAACGGTTATCGCATGTCTAACTACGGCGTATTTCTGGGCGCAGACCGGGAAGTAGATAATGACCTGCGTCTCGGTATGGCCACCGGTTTCACCCGCTCTTCCCTGCGTGGCGGTGATAATACTTCCGCAGGCAGTGATAACGTCCATCTGGCTTTTTATGGCAGCAAGCAACTGGATGCTTTAGCCTTACGTACCGGTGTAGCCTATAGCTGGCACCGGTTTGATACCGAGCGTTCAGTGGCTTTCGGTAGCCAATCTGACAACCTGAAAGCCAAATATGGTGCGCAAACCGGGCAGTTATTTGCGGAAGCCGCTTACGGAGTCAACCCAGACTGGCTGAATCTGGAGCCTTTCGCAAATCTGTCCCATGTTAATTTCCGCAACGATGGTATCAATGAACAAGGCGGTGCCGCGGCCCTGACCGGTAAAAAACAATCGAAGAATGCCACACTCTCGACATTAGGTTTGCGTGTGAACCAGAACTGGCAAACGCAGGATCAGCTGACGGTCGGCATGTATGGTGAATTAGGCTGGCAACATCAGTTCGGTAATGTTACACGTGACAGTCAATTGAGTTTCAGTAACAGCGATGTGTCATTTACGGTCAACAGCGTCTCCGCTGCGCGTGATGCGGCGGTCATGAAAGTCGGCACTTCCCTGAGCATTAATGAAAATACTCAATTGTCAGTGGGATATAACGGCATATTATCAAGCAGCCATAAGGATAATGGTGTGTTCTTTAATGCTAATTGGAAATTCTAGTCAATAAAAATCATTGTAAATCAACAGACTCACTGGTGGTGATAGCTGGCAGTGAGTTTTTCTTTTATTTATTTCTCATTTACCGGATTTGTATACGCAAGGACACAAGACAGTTAAATAGAACTTATTAATGTTAATCCTGATAATAGCCTCCGAGTCATCGACATAACCTAAAGGAGGAAAATTATGACTTATCGTAAAGCTCTATTGGCTAGTTTAATTTCTATCGCAGCGTGCTCAAATGCTTTGGCTAATGAAGCACCATTAATGAAATCTACTGATCCTGGTGCTGATAAATTCAAAACCGTCGGTAAATTTATGGGTGGTTCGCATTGTACCGCAACCCTGATTGCTGGCGAAAATACACCGGCTAAAGATACACCAGCGCTAATCGTAACCGCAGGTCACTGTGTTGAAAATAGCAGCAATACAAATGAGGTCATTGTTGATCAACCAGCATCTGAATACTGGGAGTTTACACCAGATTATTTCATTGATAAAAAAGACAGCCTCTCACCAATAAAGGTTGACCGTATTTTATACTCAACTATGAAATATGAAGATATCGCTGTCTTACAATTGAAAGCAACTTATGGTGATTTAGCTCAAAAAGGCTATCATCCACTGAAGCTGAAGAAAAACCTTGCGATGGAACATCAGCCTATCGTGTTAACCCACATTCCTGTCAATAATGTTGACTATGATTCCACTTATCTTAGGAAATCTGAATGTGATATTACCGGAAAAGCGCCTGTACTCTATGAAAGCTCTATTCCATGGCTGTGGTCCCCGGTTTTCTCTGTTAACTGTGCGGGTGTCGTTGGCGGAACGTCTGGCTCCCCTGTTTTTGAAAAAGGGAAAACAGATGTTATCGGTATTCTGAACACGACTACCGAACCAGGCATGAATGGTTGCGGAAGTGGCAGACCGTGTACGATTGAAGACAATAAAGGTGTTTCGACAGAAGGCGCAAGCTATTTTATTCCTGTCGATTCTATTGCTAATGCAATAACCAAAGATAATAAACTGGATCTGTCTAAACTTGAAAATAATAGCGGTAATTTCTTAGAAAGAAGCCCATTTTGGTCACCTTGGGTTACTCAAAGTGTTGTTGATGGTGAGAAAGCAAAATGGGATGTGGTGATTAAAGAAGGTGCTGATGTCAAAAATATCCGCTATAAAGTCGGATTAATCAGTGAAACTGACTGTAAAGATGCAACCGGATATGGCGCTCCAATTTCTGCCAGCCAGAAACCACTGGAAAACCTGCTGGTACCTGAAGGCGAAGGTATCTATAAACTCTGTGCTATTCATCAGAATAATTCTGGTAAGTGGCAGAACGCAAAAGATGCATCTGTGATGTTGCGGGAAATTGATGATACTCCACCATCCACTAAGCCAACTATTCGTTATGATGACCACGGGACTGGTAATTGGTTTGTAACGATTGAAGCTCAGCCATATGAACTTTCAGGGATGGCACAAGTGAAATACGGCCCTAAAGCAACAACGGATTGTGAAGATAAATCAGGTTATGGTCCTTTATGGAGACCTGTCAATCTGGCTAAATCTGAAGCACCATGGCGTGTTTGTGCATTCAGCCACGATGTAGCAAAAAATGAAAGTCCGATTAGCGTACTTGATCTTGAAGCAGCCTCTGCTAAATAAGTAATAATAACCAACCTCACTGCCGGCAATCGCTGGCAGTGAATCTGAACTCACTCACCTGAATACCTGCGTTACCTAAACTCTCCCCTATCCATCCGTATCTATTTTTCCATACGAAGCACATTAGCTTAAAAATCCATCACTCGTTCACCTTTCCCTACACAATCTATTTTTTACTAAGGAGACTTTAATATGTCACCACGTATGGTATCGCCTGTCGTTTCACCATTTATTTTACTGATATTTTCATGCGCTGTATTTTTCATCGGTACAACAGAATTTATGTTAGCTCCTATACTCCAACCATTAGCTGAGGCATTTAACACAACAACCGATAAAGCTGCTTGGTTGGTATCTGGTTATGCTTTCTCTTATTCACTTATGGCACCCATTTTTGGTTGGTTGTCAGATAGGATAAACCGGCCTAAATTGTTGCTGGCATCTTTATTATTTCTTTCACTGGATGGGCTGCTATTAACTATAGCGCCCAATTTAGGCGTTGCTATTGGACTGCGTATCTTTGGTGGTATCGCAGCGGCTGCATTGATTCCAACAATTTTTGCTTTGATTGCAGAGATTTTTCCCCTTCACAAACAAACTTCAGCAATGGGGATTGTTATGCTCGGCATGACGATAGGAATTGTTACTGGCCCTGTCTTTGCTGGTGTTTTAACTGAGATATTTAATTGGCAGATGCCATTCTTGATCAGTGCAGCAGGGTGTTTTTTACTCTGCATTTTAAGCCAAAAACACGTATTACACCTAAAGTACAATGCTCCTCAACCTTCAGAAAAAGAAAAAATAAAACTCCAGTCGGTAAAGTTTCAATGGATATTTCAGGGCTATTTAATCCGCCCTCTTATCGCAAAAGGACTTTGGAATGGCACGGCAGTATCTGCTTTTATCTTATCTGGGGAAGTATTGCGGCGTTATTATGATTTAGCAACGGACACTATTGGTATATCTGTATCCGTATTTGGTATCGGACTTGGCATTGGCAATTTATCCATAACTTTTGTGAAGCGTAGAGGTATACGGGATGAATACATACTACTGTTGGCAATAACCTTACTTTTCACATCTTGTACGGTATTTATGCTAATTCCATTATCCCTGTTTTTCAGCCTGAGTTGTCTAATGTTATGGGGTTATGCGCAAGGGCTTGCAGCCCCTGTTAGTACCTCTATTCTGGCAAATCGAGCCAAACAGAATAAAGGCCAGATATTAGCAGTATCAGAAAGCTTCAATAACCTGACAATTTTATTCTTACTCCCTATTGCGACTGTGCAGTTAACTCAACATAGTATTGTCGCTACGATGATCACATTGGGAAGTTGTCTGATTGCGGGAATTGGACTGACATTAAAAGATTTATTAGTGACACCGTCACTTAATTGAGGCCGAAGTTTGAAATTCATTTAGTAAATCCATTAATGAAGGAAACTCAAATGGCAATTGATTTTAATGCAAAAGAGAACCGGCATACTTATCTTGGACGCGATGCACAACAGGAATGGTACGATATAATTCATAGTTTGACTGAGCCTAAAGGTAAAGATATCGCAGATATTGGCTGTGGCGGCGGGATTTACTCTCGGGCATGGGCTAATTTAGGAGCAAAGAGCGTCACTTGTGTTGATTTTTCAGATCAAATGTTGGCTGATGCGGCTGAGAATACTCAGGAGTTGAAAAATATCACCCTCAAAAAAGGAAATGCTCTCCATACCGGCCTTCCCGCAAACAGTCAGGATATTATATTCGAGCGTGCACTTATTCATCATATCAGCGAAGAAGACAGAGTAATTTGTTTTGGCGAAGCCAATCGTTTATTGCGATCAGGGGGTATGTATATTTTACAGGATCGAACTGTTCAGGATATTAACCTGCCCGGCTCACCTGAACACATTCGTGGTTATATTTTTGAAGTTTATCCACATTTACGCGACTTTGAAAACCAGCGGAGACCTGATACCGACAATGTGATTAATGGGTTTAAGGAAGTCGGATTTAGGCATGTAAACACGCTTTCTTTTTTAGAAAAACGCACTACGTATAATAATTTTTCACAATTAGCGAACGATTTTCGATTACGAAAAGGACGTTCTATTTTGCATGAACTGAGTGATAAAGAAATAGCTTACCTTATTGATTATATAGAGAACTCCCTTCCCTCTTTAACCAATATTGTTGAAAATGATTATTGGACTATTTGGACCGGAATTAAATAAATAACATATATATGTTACTAAAAACTCAGTCTCGACTTTGTCAATTAAACTATTTCGCCACTAATCAAAAAGATAAAGCGAGACTGAGGTAAGTTTTATTAATTAAGTGTTTTGGGCACAACGGCGTGTATCAGATACACCACACATTTTGGGACTGGCTAAAGGTGAGGATGAAGAAATGACTTCTTGATTGGTTTTAACCGGATCGATAAATAATTTATTAATATCATCTAGTTTTAAATTAGATAGGTGACTGTTATTAATTCCTTGGTAGTTTTCTGGGATTGTTGTTGTTGTGGGAAAAATAAGTTTATCAGGATATAAACGACCGCTCCAAAATTCATCACCTTTTTCTAATGGCCTAGTCATTCTCTGATCTATTAACTCAGAAATCTTTGCATCATATGGAAACCGCAGGCTATTTTCGGCTGCTGGATAATCATGTTTCACCATCCAGTTGACAATATTTTCCTGACGTTCCATTAAAGTAATATCTTTAAAAAAACCAGTTAGCACAATAGGAACAGTAATACCTCCAGCATTTCGATACTGTTCAATAAATTCAAGCCGTTTCTTTAATTGCTCATTTGTATCCAGTGCACTCACCGAAACTCTCATTTCTGCTCTGACAGCGACTAAGCGCTGCATAATATTATCGTGAATACTCCTGAAAGCCTTAGTAATAAAAATCATCAGTAAATTAGCATCTCTAGCCAGTTCAGCAATGCGGGTTGAAAGGGACCAGTTCCACGAAGGATCGCTATTCCATCCACAGCGGATATATTTCTGTGTATCAGGAAGTGAACGTAAATCAGAATTAAAAATATCTTCGTCTAAATAGTTATCTACTCTCTTACCAAAATCAATGCCATTTCTCCAACTGGAGATAGCAGCAAAACACATTCCATAACAAGCCATATTTTCTGGTAAACAACCAGTTACAACATCAGAAGTTAAACTATCGAACGGTAAACCTCCTGTAATACCAGCCCTAATCAGCATTGCTTTTGCAGGTTTAAGAACAGCATTTTGAGTGTACCCTCTGTTGCTATCTTTAACCAGCTGCTTAATGAAACTTTCATTTTCTTTCTTAATATACATAACTATTTTCCTCGATTTTTCTACCAGGTATTTTGGGCTGGTAGCACTCATCGGGATAAATTTTTAATGCCTTAATAAACCTATCACCATTAAAACATTCACGGCGATGTAATAGTTGGCTGTTGTCATATAAAATAAGGTCTCCCTCTGACCATATATGTGAATAAATATTTTCAGCAGATAAAATCCTTTCTAGAACAGTTTGTTTTATTTTTCCCGATTGAGGTAATTTTTCACTATTATCAATAAATTCAATGGTATTTTCACTTACGTATATATACTCCCTTTCTGTCTTCTCGTTTTTAATTATTACAGGATGCGCTACTGTAATATGAGGAGCATTATCATGAGAAGCTGCGGGTTGTCTGGTTGACCAAAGTTTATTTAATACTGAAACTTCATCAGTAGAAAAACCCAGATAATCAATAGATGTTGATGCAAAAGAGGTATTACCACCATTACATTTTGTAACAACACCATAAAGAATGCTGACAGAAGCAGGATTAACCCGAAATTCTTGATCAGAATGCCAGTAATCAGTATCACTACCTGAGAAACCTAATGGACTTCCACTCTTATCATTCAGGTTTGTTAGATAAGCAATATGTTTTCTATGATCAGATAAAGAAATTTTTCTGGCTGGCTGTTCTAATTTCCCATTTCCTATTTCGCGAGCTAAATTAACAAGTGATTCATCATCCATCCTTTGATTATTAAAAATTAGCAAACCAAAAATAGAAAGGTATTCTTTTATTTTTCTATAATCTCTGGAAGATAATTTAGAAATATCATCACAATAAACATACGCACCATAATGCTTTTTAATGGGCTTTATTCCTAATGTCATATAATAATCTCATGCTATATTAGTGAATATAAAATCAGATAACCAATTAGATAATCACATTAATTAAAAAAACCAAGGTTAATTAACAATAACCCAGTTTATGACAATAACCCCTATTCTAACAATTCAGATAACGTGCTTTTAATTTAAGCCTTCAAATTTAACGTTCAATAAAAACAATTTATTTTTTTGATGTTCGTCACAAAAAATAAAAAATAATCTTTAATAAAAACAAATAATTAGGTAATTGAATGAAAAGATTAAATATTAATTTTTATATGAAATATTACTCAACACGCTAAGTTTTCGGCTTTTTTAATACACATATTGCATCTTTCTAAGTTAACTTATTGCTTTTAAATGGTTATTATTATTTTTCTTAATTTTGTTTTTTTATGAAAAAACCAATCTTATTTGTTAACATTTTGTTAAATAACAGAAAATTAATTTTTGAAATAAATTCTAATAAAATTAAGTGATTAAATTTAATTAATATACATAAATTGGATGTAGTTATATGATTTATATACTTAATTTTTTTGTTATTAATATATAAAAATTTATTACCATAAAGTAATAATCATTATTACCCTGTCAATATCGTGTTAAAAAACATTTAACAAAAACAGCTATCTGGATCACAATAATTTAGCACAATAAATAAAAACCAGAATTAGTGGTTATTTTGTACCAAAGACTCAATACTGGTTTTTTTTTGATTTTTATGATTAAAAATCAATATATTAAATTATGAAAAAGTAAGGTTTTAATAGTGAAATAGCAGTATATTTCAGTGATATAACAAATCTATCGAACTATCTCTAACTGACAAAGGATATATACACAATGGATTTCAAGTTGCCCCTTTGTTGGCTCTGCTCACATATCCTGTCATAGAAGACCCGACTTTGACCGGGTCAACTGAGTTTGCAGTGTCCTCACTTCTGAGATACAACTTGAAATTTTACTGGGTATATTCTCTTCCCGTATCAGCTAAGAAATGAAATGTTGAAATCTGATTTTTGATATAATGATTTTTCTTGTTCATCAACAAGCTGAGTTAATTTTTTCACAAAAATGGATTTTAATTGCTCCCAATATTCTTCGAAGTGTTCCTGATCACGTAAACAATGTGTCATTACTGCTGCCCGTAATACATATATATGATGTATTTTTTCCCATTCGCTCTGGCTAAAACCACATTGTTCAGCATAATGCTGGGGAGTATCTCCGTAATCTTTATAACCCAACATTGTCGATGATGTGATGAAATCGTTGGTATAAGCACGCTCGGTGGAATATGAACAGAGTTCATAGATCCGTTTGTTGAGAGCATTGTGATTCATCAGGCTATTATTTCCGATTTCCTTAAAAGAAAAGTTAATCATATGAAAATCAGGAGATGGCATGATATGTGTTTCAAATTGGTATTTTCCAACCTTTATCGGTTGCATACTCTTTATGTTATTTAATAACCAATTTGCTGTGACGATCCCTGCTGCGATGACTTTGCCATATCCACTGATATTCAGAGGCAATAGCCTATGAGCTGCCCATAATGCAGCGGCCGTCGCCCCTGATTTTGAGCCTTCCATAATGGAAGAACCTAATATATTCCTATTATTGTTTGATAAGTTATTGACTGATGGATCGCTTTGAGGGGAACCATCCTGAAAAACATAAGCTGCACGAGAGGAAATCAAGTCAAGAATTCGCTTGTCCTTCATACAGATAGCCCCTGCAGAATATTGGATGAAACCTATTTTATGGGGATCAATGGTAATTGAATCAACATGTCTCAATGCTTTGAAACTCCGGTAGACTGCCGGTTTAGGCCAAATAATATTTTCAGGCGTCAGACCAAGTTCCTGATGCTTCTTAACCAACTCATCATATTCCATAAATTTCCCCTGCTCATCCAGCAGCAAAGAGCAGGCATATCCGGCATAGGCAGCATCAACATGAATATAAAATGATGCGCCATAACGTTCTTCACACTCTTTTCTTAACGTAATGACTTCATCAATACAATCAATAGCACCGACTTCTGTTGTCCCTACCATTGCAATCATAGCTAAAATGGCTTCTCCTTTCTCAATAAGGGAAAGTGTAATTTCGCGCATTTTGGCAACATCAGTCTGATACTCTGCATTCACAGGTAGAGGAATAATATTCTCCTGACCGATACCAAAGATATCCGCTGCTTTGACCCAGGAATAATGTTTCGATTGTGGAACAAGTAGCTTACCTATAACTTCCGGTTTAACTCCTGAACCACGGCACGTCAGATCACGGATTTCATTAAATATCCCCTGTTCTTTTAACTCACTGATCAAATCAAGCACTTCTGTCGTGGGCATATTCATTAACTGTTTTGGAGATTTGCGACTGAGCAAATTTTTAGTTTCAGGATGTTGAGAAATAGCAAAAGGTAGTGTTTTCAAATTTCTGGCAACCCAAAGTCCTTCGTAGTTTGCGACTGTACCGCCTGAAGTAATATGCCCCCAAGCTCGTTGTGGATCGTAGCCAAACATGCGGCAGAGATCTAAACCTGATTCGATCTCAAGTTCAGTGGTTGTTGGTGATACTTCATAAGAACAATTATTCGGGTTGTACATCATCGCCATGACATAAGCGAGGTTAGAAACCATCAGAGTATCAGCGTTGATATGACCAAGGTAACGGGGAGAAAAGAAAGGGATAGAGGAATTTTTTAGTTTTGCTGACAACTGATTAAGTATCCCTTCAGTTCGATACAGTGTTTCTCTGTAGTTATGCTCATAGCGATCAACAGATGTTACTAATGCCGCGTCTTCAGGGTGAAACCCCGAACGCCAGTGCATGTGTTCACTGACTGCATAATCTATCATTTCTTTGAAGAACACAGCATTCTCTGACTTTGGGCCTAAAAACAGAGCATCAATATTTAAGTTAGGATTAAATAGCTTAGGCATAATTACAATATCCTCACTGATTATTATTTTTTGTTATTTATTAAACATTCATTATATGAATCAAACTATGGATACAGATATAAAACATACGAGCGAAAACTTTAATAAGAAATTAACAAATACTTTGAATTTGTGCACGGGAACAAAGAAATGAATGAAAAAAGAGATCAGTAGCTGAAATTATCTACTTATATGACTTTATGGATAAAAGGTGTATTTCTGCACATAAAAATAAGTATTGGTGTTACATTTTTTATTGTGCAGAATGGAATAAATGGAGGGTATGCACTCATTAATTGAGTAATAATTAGACGTTACTCATTGCAAAGAAGATATATTGGTTAATTATTTCAGCCACCAGCATGATCATTGTTCCTGATAAGATGGGATAACTTGTGCGAATGAGTGTTTTATTTCTGCTTTTCCACAATGTATAGGCCCATATTGTCATGGCAAGAATATATAAACACCAAGTTATCATCCTGAATCCAAATGCGCTTTTCAGGTTAATTTCGGGTTGATGAGGAAAAATGATATTTTCAGTTTCACCATCAGTGACTGCCTCTACTAGCCACCCCATGTATGCCGGCTGTTCAATTAAGCGCGTCGTCACACTGATAAAGACAATGATTAGTGCTGCCATGAGCAATTTAGTCGGAATTTTTTCCCGCATGAACTGCTTGCCAGACTGACCAATAAGTGATAGTGACAGTGCCGGCCCCAGAGTAAAGACTGCACCATAAAACAGAAAATAAGTATTAACATTTGTCCAGGTAATTATGTCACTATTAGAATAAATATTGACCATGTAGTGAATATCAACTAATCCAATAACGCTAATTCCCGCCATAATATATGCATGGCTCTGCTTAGTAAGCAGGACAAAGAGCGTATATAAACTCAGAGTAATAAAATAGATAGCAGCCAGTGCTGTTTCTGTATTTATCCACTCCTGCATTATGTTATGTAATTGTAATAACTGATATACGCTGAATGGGTATCCTATGATATCCAAAGAAGAGATCAGCCCTATTCCGGCTAGAATACTGCTGATGACTAAAATTCTGCGAACAGGTACAGCTTCTGGTTTCTGCCCCGTTCCTGCTTTGCGATTAAAAAAATGAGTATAAAGTGCACTCATCAATACCAGACCAATAGAACTTTGCACTATCATTGTAAATGCAATCAACAGCCATTCACTCATGCTAATCCATCCATTTATTTGTAAAACCACCGTTATTACAACGTATTATATCTAATGGATTTCAAGATGCATCGCGGCTAAAAAAGAGTGTTCCGGGTGCATAGTCAGCAATTTGATTGAGTTCAGCCAACAAAATAGCAACTTGAAAGACCAATGGTATATATTATTAATGTAATTTACGTTTAATTGAAATGTTATATCGAGTATGCAAGATTTTACGCAAGTTATGCATGAATCGCAGCAAAATTTCATTTTTTTCTTCTTCGATAATAACTGTGAGTGATTAACATAAAAAGCAAGCTCTTATCAGAGCAACCGAAATATGTTAAATTGACAGGCATCAATAATTTCTAACGAGCGCTTCCTATGGTCCCGGAAAAACGTATTATCAGGCGAATTCAATCAGGTGGTTGTGCAATCCACTGTCAGGATTGCAGTATTAACCAACTATGCATTCCTTTCACTTTAAACGAACATGAACTCGATCAGCTTGATAATATTATTGAGCGTAAAAAACCAATCCAAAAAGGGCAAACACTTTTTAAAGCTGGTGATGCACTAAAATCGCTTTACGCTATCCGTTCTGGGACTATTAAAAGCTACACTATCACCGAAGAAGGTGACGAACAGATCACCGGGTTTCATCTTGCTGGTGATTTAGTCGGGTTCGATGCCATTATAAATACTGAACACCCCAGCTTTGCTCAGGCTCTGGAAACTTCAATGGTATGTGAAATCCCGTTTGAGACACTGGATGATCTTTCTGGAAAAATGCCAAATCTTCGCCAACAGATGATGCGTTTGATGAGTGGTGAAATCAAAGGTGATCAGGAAATGATCCTGTTGCTATCCAAAAAGAACGCAGAAGAAAGACTGGCCGCATTTGTTTATAATTTATCCCGTCGTTTTGCTCAACGCGGTTTTTCTCCCCGCGAATTCCGTCTGACCATGACCCGCGGTGATATTGGTAATTATCTCGGTTTGACCGTTGAAACAATCAGCCGCCTGCTTGGACGATTCCAGAAAAATGGTATTTTAAGCGTTAAAGGTAAGTATATCGCTGTCGAAAATATGGAAAAATTGACTGAACTTGCAGGCAAAGCCCATACAAATGTAACGTAGCGTTGTTTTAAAATTTAAGCCAGATCACTATATTTTACTGATCTGGCTGCCCTATCCCCTGTTATAGTTGTCTATAGTTTATCTTCCGTACAAAAATTACATCCAGCCTCTGCGAGGGATTAATATGGCAAACTATCAAAACCTCTTAGTTGCAATTGATCCGAATCAGGATGATCAGCCAGCGTTAAGACGCGCGGTATATATCGTGCAACGTAATGGTGGCCGGATTAAAGCTTTCTTACCTATTTATGATCTTTCATACGATATGACCACGTTACTTTCTCCTGAAGAAAGAAACGCTATGCGTAAAGGTGTTATTGGTCAACGAATCGCTTGGATAAAACAACAGGCGCACTACTATCTTGAATCCGGGATTGATATTGAAATCAAGGTAGTCTGGCATAATCGTTTTTATGAAGCGATTATTCAAGAAGTTATCTCCGGTAAGCATGATTTGTTATTAAAGATGGCACATCAACATTCCCTGCTGGAATCGATAATCTTTACGCCACTTGACTGGCATTTGTTGCGTAAATGCCCTTGCCCTGTCTGGATGGTAAAAGATCAGATATGGCCGGAGAAAGGTTCTGCTGTTGTTGCCGTCAATTTATCAAATGAAGAATCCTATCATAATGAACTTAATCTGAAGTTAGTTGATGAAACACAGGATCTTGCCAACAAAATTGTGAAAGAACCTTTGATTCATCTGGTCAGCGCCTACCCTGCGGCCCCTTTAAACATCGCAACAGAACTCCCTGACTTTGATCCTAATGTATATAACCGAGCATTACGTGGTCAGCATTTGGTCGCAATGAAAGAGCTAAGACAAAAATTTTGTATTCGTGAAGAGCAAACTCACGTTCAGGAAGGTTTACCGGAAAACGTCATTCCTGAAATTTGTGATGAACTCAATGCAGGAGTGGTCGTTTTAGGTATTCTTGGCCGTACTGGTTTATCTGCCGCATTTCTTGGTAATACTGCCGAACATGTGATTGGCCGATTGAAATGTGATTTGTTGGCAATTAAACCAGACGGCTTTGTTTGCCCGATTAATGTGGATGAAGAATAGACAACCCCGCCGCTTGCGGCGGGAAATGAGTTCCTGTGAAATATTATGCTCGTCTGGCTGATATAACTCGTCAGAAATTCAAATTTCTGGCTGCATTTCTCAAACGTTCATCTCCACGTCGATCATATTTTTGAGTTGTTGTGATGCTTGAGTGCCCCATCGCATCTTTGACTGTGACAATATCTTCACCATTATCCAGCATGGCTGAAGCAAAAGTTCTGCGTAGATCATGCGGAGCAAATTTTTCTATTCCGCTTTCAATTCTGCGATTTTCCAATATATGATAAATAGCCTGATCTGAAAGACGACTATCAGTCACATCATCATGACGCCGGATACGAGTAAATAATGGGCCGGCATGATCACCGCGGACTTCATCTATCCAACGATTTAATCGTCTCCATGTTCCTTCCGGCATATAAGACAAACGCTCTTTATTACCTTTTCCCATTACCCTTAATGCTTGCTCACGATAAATAATACTTTTCATATCTAATGAAACAATTTCTGATCGGCGCAGACCGCACCCCACCAAAACGCCAATAATAGCTGCATCACGTAAACCTTTTGTACTGATATCATCTTCACAGGCATAAAATAAATTTTTAATTTCATGTCGCTCAAGTGCCCGCCCTTTCGGTAAACGATTTCCCCTGACAGACCGTACTTGTTTGATGTGCTGAAAACTATCGGTATCAAGTTGTTTCATCGTCCATGCTTCTAAAGCAACACCTTTCAGAGCTGAAAGATAAGTATTAATTGTTGCCGGAGCTTTTCCGGAATCAGAGAGCATTTCCATTACAGCCTGTATATGATGTCGCCGCAAATCACTCCATAAACAATCCCGTACATTCTGATACCCCAACATTTTTGCCACAATATTAAGGAATGATTTCATTGTCTGCCGGCTTCGTTTTGATCCCAAACTGACAAGATAGGCAATAGCCGGATTGTCATATACCTGATTACCAGGTACCGATATTGACATGACCATTCCCTGATTTTTTTGCTCACCGGAAAGCACAATCAATGATTGTTTCTCTGTATTTTTTTCATCTTCATTGTGCATAAACTGTTCCCTGAACCCAATATTTATTGGTTGCTCTACGTAAAAAGTGGGGCTAATGACCCACACCATTTTATTGCTCGAACCTTACTTTTTCAAATGTATATTTTAATAAGTAGAAGAATAAAGAAGCAGGAATTAATGTAAGATTGTTGTGCAGGAACAATAAAGTTTGTACATAAGGAATAGATTATTACACATAACATTTTGATATTATTGATATAAAATTATCAAAAACTGCTAAATCAATGTTTGAATGAAATGTCTACTATAGCAACTAACTTTAAGATGCTTGGAATTAGAGTCTGGAAATTATCGGTCATCCGAGTAACCAACTCCATCTGGATAGCTTCAATTCCTTGCAAATTGAGTACTCGCATAATCTTAAGGTGGAGGCCACTCTGGCTGGTTCCCTTCCGTGTTTCATTCAATAATTGTAGTCAAGATAAAAATGGGATTTATATTCAATTAGATTAAAAAATCTTCCCGAATAGAACATTCGAGACACCGTAGTCCGATAAGTTTCCTATTGAAACCAAATCGCAACTACGTGTCTCTGAGTTAGCTATTCTTAAACAATTCGAAAGGTTTTCCTACTTCGTAATTGCCTTAACTTGCAATCGATATGTAATCAATGATGCAAGTTCAGCCAGCGGCTTATCACTTAACAACAATTCCAGCGGAATATCCAAACGTAATTGATTGTTGATTTTTTGTGCCAACATTAAACCATTCAATGAATCAATACCGTTGTTAGTCAAAGGTAGGTCGGGATGGAATACTTCTGTTGACGTCCCAACAATCTCACCACAAAAGGTTTGTAGCAAGCTAACGACATCATCCAGATCACTCACTGCAAGCGCCGCTTCTATGGGTAAAGTCTGAACCACATTTTCTTGCTGAACATCACGCAATAACGGTAGGTGACGCATCTGGCTGGACAGTAAATTTGACCAATTCGTCAAGAATGGCACCAGTTGCGGCTCAATCCGTGCAAACAAGCGCTCTAAAACAGCTAATCCCTCCTCTGAGCCAAATGGCTGTAAGCCACTATTTTCCAATATTGGCAGCGTTCGGCTATCCTGCAAAGCGATCCCCGCTTCCCATGGCCCCCAATTAAGGCTTAACGCAGGTAAACCTTGCTGACGCCGTAAACAGGCCAGACTATCCAACATAGCGTTAGCCGCTGCGTAAGATGCCATACCCGGTAAAGCCAATAATGCCCCCAACGAGGAAAACATAACAAAATGCTCTAAAGGTGCATCAGCCAACGCTTGATGCAATGTCCAGGCAGCTAATGCTTTAGTGGCAAATACTCTATCAAACGCCTCGGGGCTGAGTTCACGATATCCCTGATCTTCAACATGCGCAGCGCAATGAATCACCCCACGCAGCGGCTGGCTGGCTTGTTGTCGATACTCAGCCAAACAAATGCGGGTCCTTTCCACATCACCGAGATCAACCGGCAGATAATTAGCCTCTATCCCTTGTTGATGTAGCATTTCCAATAACTTTTGATCAGCCGCATCAAGGGCAAGGCGACGCCCAATCAATAACAAATGTTGAGCACCATGTTGTATCATCCAGGGAATCAATTGACGCCCAATATCACCAAAAGCACCAGTCAGCAGATAGCAGCCATCTGGACGAAAACGCACTGATGGTAGCGCGGGTATTTCAGGTAATGGCACAAGGCGTAGCACATAACGCTGGTCATGGCGCAGAGCTAATTGATCCTCGCCATCACCTATCAATAGCGCGTCCCACCATTTGGCTGGAGCCGTGATACTGTCAATATCCAGTAATCCACCCCATAATGCGGTTGCTTCTTGTTGACCAATAACTCGCATCATTCCCCATAATGCAGCGGCAAATGGATCGGGCTGATCCTGCTCGGTAATTTGATGAGCACATTGAGTCACTATCCACAAACGTGGTTTTATCGACCGTTCGGCCAGCGCTGCACACAAATGTATCAACGAATGATAAGCCATCCGCGGAGCCTGCAACGGCCAGAGGATCAGGAGCCTTTCGGTTTCAACAGGAAGAGTATCAACTAATTCTTGAATTTTCTGATAACTGTCAGGCAGACCAGAATACAACGAGGCACATCCACCACGGCGTTGCAACTCATCAACTAACTCTTCTGCCAGAGCGTTTTCACCCCCAAGGATAGCCCATTGCGTCACAGACTCTGTTGATGGCTGAGCGGGCAGTTTACGCCACTGTGGTTGGCCGACAACCAGATTGTGCAGTTTGGCAGACAAGCTGTTTTTTCTATTACCAACAAGCTGAACGCAAAACCCGCTGATCTGACAAAGCAACATACCGCTATCAGTATAGACGTCAATATCACCAATCCATTGTTGTTGCGTCTGCTTAGTATTTCGGGCATGGGCATGAACCCGACCTGACAATTTACCATTGATACGCAAATGCTGAATACTGACCGGGATACGGAACTCGTTGGCAGGAATTGGCGCGTGAACATCAGCAGACTGAATAGCCAACAATGATTGGAAGATGCCATCCAAAGCCGCTGGGTGAAAATTCATTCCCTCCGGTGCAGGTGGTAATTCAATCTCACAGATTGTTTCTTCTTTACCAACAAACGCATGGCGCAGAGTACAAAAAACACCACTATAACTGAAATGTAGATGTTGAAATGCCTGATACAACATCTCTTGGTTCCACATGCAAGGATAGCGATCACTTACCGCTAATGGAGGAATAGCACAAGCAGTAGCACCTGGTACAACAATGTTCACCTGTGCACTGGCTGCAAGTTGGTAATGTACACTCTCATCCAGATTACGGGTAATGTGTACTTGCACTTCCATTCGCTGGCGATCTAGCTGTGTCTTTAACCTGAATTCTATGCCTGGCTCTAGCAGTAAAGCCGATTGCAACACAATATTATCAAGCGCTAATCCAACGTCAGGAAAACAGATACGAGCCGCAGCCAACATGATTTCAATATAGCCCGCAGCCGGAAATATTGCATTTCCCATGACAACATGATCGAGTAACCAAGGCACTTGTTCTACAGCCAACTCAGCTTGCCAACTCTCGCTGCCCGGCTGAGCTTCGCCCAATAATACACCGCTCAATATACGTAATCGGCGGCGACGGCTAATCTCTGGTTCATGCCAATAAGATTGCTGATGCCAGGAGTAAGTGGGTAGATCAATTGGACAAGCGGTAGGCATCAGAGTCCGCCAGTCCGGTTCAATCCCAGCTTCAAACAGCTGCCCTAACAGTTGTGGCCAGTTCTGCCCTGAGCGACAAGCAAACACCTGTCCTCGATAAGGCTGGCTCCAATCCTTTAATCCTGCACTCAGTAGTGATTTAGGTGAAACTTCCAGAAAATGGTGGAAACCCGCTTTGAGCATGTTTTCTACCGCATCGTCAAAACGGAGTGACGAGACGACATTGTCAGCCCAATGCTCGGGACTCAACTTTCCATTAATCAACTCCCCGGTGACTGATGAAAACACTGGCAACAAAGGTTCTGCCGCGGGAACGGTTGCCGCATCCGCAGTCAACCCAGCCCTGATTGACTCTATATAATGGGAATGAGAAGCAATTCTATAATTGAGCCAACTACTGGCAATACGCTGCTGCTTTAAGCGCTCAGCAACAGCGGTTAATTCACTTATAGGCCCAGACAGTAAGCAACGATTGATACTATTACGCCCTGCTATCACCACGGCAGGCTCGGCACCGGGGGCAGACAAATGAGGCAATATCTGCTCAACTGTTGCCGCCACGATTAATAATCCGCCGCCTTTATTCAACACACGTTCCAGATAATGATAACGCTGATGTAACAGTGTCAGTGCCTGCGTCAGATCATAAATTCCCGCCAGATAACAAGCCGCCATTTCACCGGAACTATGACCAAGTAACGCCGCTGGTTTGAACCCCCACTTCTGCAACTGCGCAGCCATTGAGATTTGTACAGCAAACTGCATTGGCGGCTCTATCAGTTCATCGGCAGAGATCAATGCCGCATATAAGGAAGGTGCAGAAAATCCCGTCCAAATTGCCTCACAACGCTCGAATTGTTCAGTAAATTCGGGAAATTGCTGAAACCAAGCGATAGAGTCTTGCCAATCTTCACTGCCAATACCCGCAAATATCCAAGCCAGACGATCAACTTTTTTATTGTTATGCTCCGACGACACATTCAGATTAGTCAACCGCTGTCGCAACTGTTCTCGGTTACTGAATGCGATCCCCTTACGTAACGGAAAACAGTGGCGAGTCGTCGCCAAGCTATAGCACAAATCATCAAGGGCAATATCTGGCTGCTGTTGCAGCAAATCAGAAATGCTCTGAGCTTGTTGCTTCAGAGAAAACTCAGACTGCGCAGACAATGGCAGCATGAAAGCTTGCCCTTGCGTCGTTCGAAGTTGTACGGAAGATTCTGCATTATTACTTAACACCACATGGACATTCGTTCCGCCAAAACCAAAGGAATTCACCCCTGCTATTACTTTTCTTTCAGGCAATGGAGTTAACTGCTGTAGAACTTGCAATCCCAACTCAGTAAAACGAATGTGGCGGTTAGGCGGCTCGGCATGTAAATTGCCCGGTACCTGTCCTCGTTGTAAACACAATACCGCTTTAATTAATCCAGCAATGCCCGCCGCAGCTTCCGTATGACCAATTACGGATTTACACGCACCAATCAACAATGGGCGGTCTGTTGGTTCGGGCCGACAGACCAGCCCCAGTGCTTCTGCTTCTATCGGATCACCCACCCCAGTCCCAGTACCATGAGCCTCAATATAATCAATCTCTTCCGGGGAAATCCCCGCCTGAGCACAGGCCATCCGAATCACTCGTTGTTGTGCGGTGCTACTCGGCTGAGTAATCGTGGGAGTGCGACCATCTTGATTGGCAGCTGAACCGTGGATCACCGCCAAAACGGGATCGCCATCCTGTAAAGCTGCATTCAAAGGTTTCAGCAAAACAGCACCGACTCCTTCACTACGCACATAACCATCAGCGTTAGCTGAAAAGCTATGACAGCGGTTGGTTAATGATAGAAAACCAGTACGGCTTTCTACTATCGAAAAATCAGGCATCAACATTAACTGGCTGCCACCCGCTAGCGCCAGTTGTGATTCTCCGCGCCGCAAACTTTCACAAGCCAAATGGACCGCTAACAGGGACGATGAACAGGCGCTATCAATAGTCAAGGATGGTCCTTGAAAATCAAACGCATGGGATATCCGGTTTGACAACATGGTTCCCATTGCACCGGTTGAGGTATAACCGGTAGCCTGACGCAAATCAGTAAATTGCAGGTGCATATAATCATGAGTGAAAGCACCGATATAGACACCAACCGCCTGACCCGCCAACGATTTTGGCGCTATTCTCGCCCGTTCCAGCGTTTCCCATGTCACCTGCAACATCAAACGATGCTGTGGATCGATAAAAGGCGCTTCTGTATTACTGATATCAAACACCGCCGCATCGAAACCGGTAACATCAGTGATAAATCCGCCTTCTCGCGCCACCATTTTCCCTGGCAAATTGCGATCTCGGGAACTATAAGCCTGAGTTGACCAGCGTTCAGGGGGGACTGGAGTAATTGCGTCACTTGAACCACACAACAGCTGCCAGTATTCTTCTGGAGAGCTAACACCTCCCGGGAAACGGCAACTCATACCGATAATGGCAATCGGCATATTATCGCTTCTCATCATATTAATATCCATAATGGTATTCTTTGCTCCGATTAGTTGTTTGCCAGATCATCGTGTTTACTTATCAACACCAAGTAGTCGGACTGGGAATACATTTTGGCGGATGAGGTGGTAACCCCGGTGTCATCAATGACTGATAGCTGATGCCCGTATTGAGTAACTGATAACGCAAACCACTTGGGCAGGTGGTGGCTCCATCCATTGCCTGAGTGATATCAATTGTCACCCCAAAAGCGACATTAACCGGTTGCAATGTATTGTCAGCCGCAGTACGGATGATACGTAATGGCGATCCACCACAAACTTGCAGATGGTTATTACCGACTTCACTCACCCGAATCACCATAAAGTTACAATATCCTCGATAATTCAGATCGGTGTCTGGCGGCTGGTTGGAGATAATCCAATATTGATTACTTTGCTTTTCAATGATTTTGGCATTAGATAACAGACTGTAGCCGTTATCAGTGAATACCTGACGCAACTCTTTTGAGACTGTGCCACTATTTAATGAACTCATCAGCTCAAGCGCCGCACTGAATAAAGGTACACCTGTTAACTTATTGCCTGTTTCCTCAAACGGTAAAGCCACCGCGCCATTGGTCAGATTAGCGCCGGTCAATTTAGCTTCCGTAAAGATAGTGCCTTGAATTGAAGCAAAGGCCAGAGATGCCGGTTTAAGACCTTCGGTGGGTTCTAACATTGCCTTGCTGAAATCAGTATTCACCAGACTAGCATAGGATAAATTGGCACCAAACAATCGAGCCTGAGTGAAATTCATTGTCGCTAAGTTAGCATTCGACAAATTGACCTGTTCCAAATTGGCGTTATCGGCTCTGGCGTTACTGCCGTACCAATGAGCGCCAGACATATCAACTGCGTACAGATTAGCGCCAGTCAGGATAGCATTAGGCATAAATGTGTTGGCAAGAATTGCCGCATTACCGCCATTATCTTGCGCAACATTTAATTGCCCATCCTGATAGTGAATAAATAACGGTTTACCATCATGTTCCACCAGCCAGTTCTGGCCCGGCTGACGAACCAACACCTCTGCCTGACCATTAACCAATATCTTTCCCTGATACAACATTTGACGTAACCGTTCAGGCAGTTGCTGATTATCCAGTGTCTGAGCATCGGCTTTATCCAAATGTGTCACTGTGGATAAAGCACCAAATTGAGCACCAGTTAAATTAACATTCTCCAGACTCGCATTAGATAAATTCGCGCCAACTAAAGAGACATTCCCCAGAACAGTAGCACCGGCCAGATTAGCACCGACCAGAACTGCGCCATTCAGTGACGTAAAATCCAGATTTGCCTTTTTCATCGACGCCATCAGGAATATGACTTGATCCAGCTTCTGGCGGCTCAGATTAACGCCATCCATCTGCGCCTGAGTAAAATCTGTTTTAGCGGTAATCGTGGCATCAACCAAGTTCATCTTTGTCAGCACCGTCGCTAATAAGGTACTGTCGCTGAGGTTAAGCTGGCTATAACCGGTGGTTAACGATAACCGTGCGTTGGTCAGATTTGCGCCACTGAAATTAACATGATTGATATTCGCCCCGGTAAAATCCGTCCCCACTAACGTGGCTTGACTAAAATTCGAGGTCTGCAAAGTGGTATTCTGCAAATTCACCAACGTCATGATCGCCGCGGTAAAATTGCAGGAAGCCAGACTAGCTCCGCTGAGATCAACATTAACCAGATTCGCCTGAGATAAATCAGCATTCTCCATTATTACAGAAGGTAACAACGCTCCAGAGAAATCCGCACCGGGCGCTTTTAGACGATTCAATATCGGCTGACCACCACTGCTCTTACAGCCACGGAAAATGGCGTTCGGTAGCTCAGCGTCAGGCATATTGGTATCACTACCGACGATACACTTTTCAAAAAGCGCATTTTTACCATGAATATGCGTTAGATCAGTCTTGCTTAAGTCACAACCATTAAAATTACAATCATCAACTTTGATATTAGTTAAATCAGCATCAAGCAATGTCGAACCATGCAGGTCAGCATTGGACAAATCGACGGCCATCATCACCATTTCATTCAAATTCTCTTTAGCGAGATAAGCAAAACGCAGATCGGCTCCCATTGCCCCCCATTCTTTGAGGAATTCCAGGTCCTTTGTCACGATAGTACGAGTAAATTGGGCTGACAGAGGCGGACTGCCAGTGACTGCCTGCCAAATCAGCCCAGATTGTTGTGCCACCAAATAACTGTCACCACTGCTACTGATACGACGCAGGCGAAATCCAGATCCTCCAACCTCTTCCAACTGGATCTCAGCAACCGTACCAGTGCGCGGTTGATTAGCTTGAGGAGTATTGCCGCTCGCGGCCAGGTATTGACCATTGCCAGCCTGTAACCAAAAGCTAGTCATGCCATAAGCATTAATCATTTGATTTATCGCCCCTGATTGTTTGGCTGACAGGCGAAGCGTACCATCGTCCTGAACAGTAATCAGTTGGCCAGAAGCCGCAGCAAATTGCCATTTGCCAGCAAAAGATCTAGATTCGCTCATGTCATTATCCTTGCAGCAAGTGATTTACAGAAACCTTCCCAGCTCTCCCAGCCTGACCACCGCTGGCGCTAATCCCTCCAATACCATATTTTCCATCGGCTGCATGTGAACCGTCACCATTTACCCCACCGCGCCCGGCAATCCCCCCAGCACCTCCGGGTTGCCCGAACCCTCCACTCCCGCCATTAGAGGTGGCAGCTACCGGTTTTGGTAAGTTAGTCTGGATATATCTGACCCAAACATTACCTCCATTTCCCCCATTGCCGCCATTACCTCCATTACCTCCATTGCCACCGTTACCACCAACACCACCGAGTTTCCCTGACGATGATGAATTGCCACGACCACCATTGCCGCCATCACCCCCATTACCACCGTAACCCGCTATGCCACCATCACCACCGTTACCGCCATTATTGCTAATACGCACTACACTCTGTACGTCAAAACGGGTACAACGCAGGGCAAACCACCAGCCAGAACCTGATTGACCATCCTGGCCACTCTGACCATTTCCACCATGTCCCCCATTGCTACCGGCAGTGGCTGGCTTACGACGAGCAGCATTCTGACCATCAACCCCCCGTAGACCATCAGCGCCATTGGCTCCATCGGCACCTTTCACGCCATTAGTACCCAAAATTTGAATATCTGCGACCATGACTCCTCCTTGCCGTTATTGTTTTTTGCCATTGACATAAACTGAGCCTACGGTACCTGCTTTTCCGGCAATTCCTGAGTTCCCAGATATACCATTTTTACCTGAGCTACCACTGGAATAACCAGTACCGCCGCCGCCGCCGACACCACCAGAACCACCATTGCCACCAGAACCACCATTGCCGGCAATTGCCCTGGCCTTAAAGGATGCGCTCCCCCCTTCGTCGTAAGTAAAATAGATGTTACCGCCGTTACCCGCGTTACCACCATTACCGCTGGCACCACCATTGCCTCCATTACCGCCATTACCGCCGTTTCCAGCCCTACATTCGCTGGTAGAGCCACCGCCATTCCCTCCTCTCCCGCCACTACCACCGTTACCACCGTTACCACCATTACCGCCATTACCGCCTTGTGTCAGCATATTCACAAAGCCTGTGATGGTACCGGTTTTAAAATTGACATCCACTGCATCCCCTCCTTTCTCGCCGTCACTTCCTTTGGCGCCATCAGTACCATTGCCACCCGCAGTACCTGACGTAGCCTGTATTGCACAGGAGTTTTTATTATCTTTACCGGAGTTACCATTACTACCGTCTTTCCCATTGGAGCCACTGTTTCCGCTCCCGCCATTGCCTCCGTTCCCTCCAATATTTTCAATGCTCGGGCCATCATTATCTGTACCTCCTAAGGTACTAACTATGATCACTTCGTTCGCCTGAACCGTGCCATTGGTGAGATAAATAACTTTACCGCCAGGTTGAATCGTTATCTTATTAAAACTTAAGTTAACAGGTTCTCCGTGACTCTCTTTACTTCCAACAATCAATGGATTACTGGCAGTAACAACGATATCTTCACCACTGTATAACGCGACTTTCATCGGGAAACGTTTAGCGTTCAGAATATCTTCATAATCTTTGACCAAAGGAGAATAACCATAGATATAAGCGCGGAAAGCTTTACATATATCAGCATGATTACCGGTGACATTTGCCAACCGTTCAGCAGAATAGGGTTCAGGTAGCGGATGATGGGGTTCCATTCCGCCTGGTCCATACTCACTGTCAGGCACCCCCCCAAGTTCCTTCAATTCTTGTATGGTTTGTACGGTAAAGAATGCGGGTGGCACAGTGGCTATTTTCGGATCGTTAGAAAATATCACCGGCCCGTCAAAGTCCGAAGTGTTCAATTGCTTTGGCTGTCGCTCGGTACTGGTCAAATGATAATGCTCACGCAATTCAGCCAAAGTTTCGTTAACCGTTTTCATTTTATTCATGGGGGTTCTCCTGAGTTTGGGTATAAGTTTGTACGTTTAGAATCACAGAGGCGTCACATATCAGTTGCCCACCTTGCTTAAGCGCCAAAGTGTCAACCACCACCACTATCGGTCTTGAAGTCGGATTGCTAATATTCAGAACCCCGTCATCAGCAATCTCCAGTTCAGCAATCGCAAAAACATCAACGGTTGCCGGAAAGGATATCGGCGCTTCAACAGGGGGGATACCAGAAAGAGTCAATAGCTCCGATGCTGACGATACTTCTGCCGTATAAGAAGGAGCCAGTGACAGTGGGTCGTCAGGCCGTAAAGAGCCTTGCGACGAAGATGCAACAACGACTTTCTCCGTTACATCGATCTCTGGGATACCTAATAGTTGCAAAACCTCTTTAAATCCTGAGTTATAAATTTTTAATGGCATAGTTCTCTCCGAGAAACTGTAAACAGAAATAATCTGCTGATTATCGCCATCTACGGTGCAAATAACTGGGTAACGGGTACTAACATCAGTAATGATGAAATAACCATTTTCATTGATAGTTTCGAGCGTTGCCTTGTTACTAAGAGGGTGTTTGTTGTCAGCAAAAACTGAGCGGATTTTATCCATATCGTGTTGCTGGAATATCGGTAATTGATCGATACCCAGATCGAATATTGGTGTAGTTGGCTTCCACTGGCTGATCTGTGGTTGGGTACGTTGATTTTCACCCAAGAATTTGCCGTAATTCATCGCCACCAGAGTACGGAACGAATCTATCGCCAGATGTCCGGCAACAATATGCTGGCGTTTAGCTGGATCAGGCACTAAGGTCGAATCAGGGACAGTTACCAGAAAAGTACCGTCAGGATTATAAATATCAAGGATATAATCCGTTGGATCACGCCCTTCGTTACGGTATGACAAGACATAAATATATCCCTTCGCTTCAACCGCAACATCCAGATACTTAATCCCGGCTGGCTTATTCAGTGGCATATAGGACAGATAATCCGCTACCGTAATCTGAGCAGGATTCTTTGCATTAAGGGTTAACAGCCAGGATCGAGCACTGCTAAGATCATTAATTTGCCATTTGACACCTTGACCGATAGCGGTAACCCGTACATTACTCAAATCGTTATATACAGATACCGTTTGTCCCTGAGCAGTCAGCGTGTAAGTCGCAGGTTTCTGCGGATCATATACCAACCAGCTCTGCCCTTGCTGTATCACATCAACTGTTGTGCTGCCAACTGGGTCAATATTACCGTCTGCGGTCTGGTTATAACTTAGATAGATCCCATCATGCGCAAAGGTGTTAATAATCTGCTCGTCCAGTACTCCAGCATTCAGCAAACGTATAAAGTTTGGATCACTGTTACTGAACAGGAATGTCAGCCCCTGCTCACGAAATGCTTGTTGTAATGCCGGGGAAAACTCCTGAGCATCCAGTGTTGCCTGATAATCAGCGGTAGCAAGTTGAAACAGTGTTGCACCCGCAAAACTCGCGAATGGGTTCCCTTTAGTATCAAACGCCTGAATACGGGTATTGATTGTCTCCAATAATAGTATGCGGCCATCTGGCGTTACGGTCAGGGCAATTGGCCCATGGGTTAGCCCTTGACGAATCCCTTCTCCAGAGACAATCTGTGCCGCTGGAGCCTGATCATCCGGATAGCCCTGATCACCTAACGTCAGGATCTGCATCTTGCTATATTGCCAACTGACAGCAATGACATAGCCGCTCGGGTGAACCACCATCGCATCAAGATGTGGGATGGTGAAAGTCCCCCACGAAAGCGGATTATCCGTCAGACCAAAATTATGGCTGCCATCACGCAGGTCCACCCGACGTAAGTGATATTCACCAAACCGTGAATCAATAATAAAGTTATAAGGCGTGATGGTTTTTTCGTCCGGTCCTTCGCCAAAACTGTTATAACTGATCAGTGGTTGTACTTTGAAACCTACCGCAGATAATTTCAGACGTTCATTCAACGAGTCGTTGCCCAAAGTGGAAATGTTTTGCAACACGTACATCTGGCCGCTATTGGGTGGACTTAATGGATCTTCCAGTGGAATATCCTGCCCAGAAGCCTGATAACAATAACCAACCTGATAATCTGAATTCAGGATTGTCATATTGACCAGCTTGCAGATGTTATTGCCTACATTGCTACAATTGGTTGAAGACTGGGTTTCCAACGGCACGCTGCCTTCAATCCACTGGTACTCTTTTTTACCTCTATCGTAAGACAACTGTTCCCAATATTCGTATTGAGTCACCTGAGTCAGCGGCACCAACATCTCTTTTATATTACCGCTGACGCGCATGATGCCTTCATTAGGGTCATCTGGCTGCGCATTCAGCAGATCACTGGTGTAGCTCCCCGCTAACCAGCCAGTGGCTGAATAGACATTAGCCTTGATTTTTAGTGTTCCACCCCAGCCAACCGAATTGAAATTAAAAGATAGAGGTGTATTGGAACCTGTCGCGGGTAATGGAATAGTCTGGGTATAGTAGGTGCCGTTGGTATATTCAACGGTCGCCTGGCACTGTACTGCCACCGGCGGCCAGATTGCGGTTTCCGGGCGGCCCGCTTCACCATGAGCAGGATCGGGATGCAGGGTAAAAGCCAAAGTCATCTGGCGCTTGATATCCACTTCCAGGGTAGCTGGTGTGGAAAGTAACTCCCCCGTCGTCACTGCAATCTGCGCAAAATCTAGCGCAATTGAAGCAAGCCGAAACGCCCAACCCACCACCGGAACCGCCTGAGCGGCTGCACTGGCTGCTATCTGGGCGGTAACATAAGTGGCTAATGCTTCCATCCCTTTTTTGGCCAAAATACCAATGGCAATACTGGCTAAACTGGTGAGCACTTTCTTAGTATTGAATAACGCTGCTCCGACAGCTGCCCCACCACCAATCAACGGGAAAGCAACAGCGGCTAATGCAGCAACACTATCCTTATCGGAAATAAAATTTTTATACCACTGAGTGTTAGTTACTGCGGCACCAGCCAACATCATCAGGGCCGGAATACCGTACTGGAACATGCCAGTTAAAATCACACCCGGCCAGATAATCGGGTTTTCCCAGCGGGAAGTTCCCAAACCACCAAACAAAAATTTAGCCGCCTGAGCTTCAGCTGGCCAAGGCAAGCCAAAGTTAGTGGGATCAGTGGGCATCGGAATCCCCATGATCGTATTGACATTAGCCAATACACCCAGAGCCTTTTGTGATGGCGTTTCGAATAACGCAGCCAGTTCTTGAGGGAAATAAAACGGCCAATTACCGTCAACCTTTGGGTTATCGATCGGCTGTTCCATCTTAGTGTCTTTAAAGAACTGAATATAGACACCTAGCTGACGTAAGTATTTGTTCTTAAAATCAATGGAAAAATGACTTTGGCTGCTATCGTAACGGATGCTGTCGGCATACACATCCATACCGTGATTAGGAGTACGGTTGGTGGCAGTCCAAATTTGGTTGGTGCCCCGCTTAATCGTCAATGCTGCAGCCTGATCTTTGAATTCAGCAACGTCCAGAGACGCACTTTGGCTGACACTCCAATTATGATTTTGCAGACGACCATCATTATGCGAAGTTTTCAGCGCATTAGATGCTGGCGAGCCAGAATAATTCTCCGTTTCATCCGATAGGTTATATTGCATCACCGGATCACCTTCGGCGAAAATCACCTGTCCGTCTTGACCTACCCAGTCAAATTCGTAAAACATTGCGCTGCCATCAGGGGCAACCAATTGGCCATAAGTGGCAAAACCACCTGTCTCTGTCGCGGGTCCCTGACTCGATATTGATATAGCCAGTTCATAAACTCGGTTATATTGCAGTGGGTCTATTGCCTGTGGTGGGGCAATATGTGAATCAATGACAATTGATGCTGCATAAGCCTGACTGTTAGACAATTCCGGATGGGAAAACACAATAGAGTAAGCAACATCCCACGGTGTTTTAATTTCATTAGTCGCAACCCACAAATCGGCGTAATGAATAGAATTTCGCGCTAAATGTTGGCTATTAACACCGAGAGCACTAAGTTTACCCGGCAAAGCCATCTCTATATTATTTACTGCCAGTTTTTCTCTATTACGTTTGGCATAACGATGTAAATGAGCATTGGGAATATGATAAGAAAGATGATAAAGAACCGGTAATGAAGAACGATAAGGCCCGGATTTATCACCAACCACTTTAATTAGCGTAACGTGATGAGGTAAAAAATAGTGTTCAGGTATCTCCGCGAAATGGCTGATATTGTGTGAACCGTAACGCAGAACCATATCTATTGCAGGATTTTCTCCAGCTGCTCTGGCTAAACTTGACTCATCATGTTCTTGCAACGGTATATTATATTCACCAACCCAAAGATTTAATTGATTGGATTGGGTACGTAAATGGCTTTGAGCTAGGTCAAAATGTAGAATATTCGTTTTCATTTGTATTTCATCTCTCCAAATGACTATTTTCGTTATTACAATAAACACTCAATAACCGTATAAATAATTCGGCAAAAAATCCCGAAAAAACAATCCCCATGAGAATGAATACATCCTCCTATAGACATATTTCTTAAAATGATAAGCACCTGAAACTAAGTAGAAAAAGATTTATCTACTTTACAAAAATAAATTGAATGTGACATTTAAGCTACACAATTAATAATATTAATGCGATTTCACCCTTTTTTCATCAGTTAAAAACGACATTTATGTGACGTATAGCTAACTTTCAATTCTAGCTAATTAATGGTTTCAATTTTAAATCTTTATTATTCGGCGTTATTAGTATGAATTAAATTAAGAATAAAAATAATCCTCTAAAATTATAAAACCTATCTTCAATAATAAAACAGACCTTTAAATAAACTCCTCACATAAATTAAGAGGGTATTTAAATAAATTAGCCTCATAAATTAAGAAAGCATTTAAATAAATTAATCTCATAAATTAAGAGGACGTTCAGAATTCTGTGTCACGTTAATTTATCCGTTACAACGTTATCACATTATCCAAACGCCCTTTAAAGGTCGTATATTCAATCTGTTGAGTGTAATCATTCTACATAAGCAGTTTTCACATTTACTGGAACGGGCAGTGTTTTGGCAAACAGTGCAGCCTTCTCACTTCAGACATAAAGTATATATCTGATAAATGTGAACGAGGATAAAGCTTACCATGCGCTCGATATCTGGTATTTTGGTTATTCGTTGCAGATAACAGTTTTTCTGATACTGTAAATAAGAAAGAAACAGTGGGATGAGGCATATGTTATCAAATCATTGCACTCCTCGACATGGTGTTTTTAACAGAATAGGTTTACTTTATACGCTCCTTTCAGCCAGCGCCATAGTAGGTGTTTTACTTAGTATATCTGTAAATCCATCATGGATTTGGCTCCATTATCTGACTAAACCCACTGCTACGGCACTGTTAGTGTTTTGGATTCTACTAATCCGCACACCTGTCTCAATACGTTACCGCAACGCTATTGCTTTCGGGCTTGCATCTGCCGCAGTTGGTGACTTTTTTTTAATGTTACCGCAAGACTATTTTTTGGCTGGCCTATTTTGTTTTCTACTCACTCATTGCGCTTACATTTATGCTCTATGTTGCGACAGTATTTCTATTTCTGATATTAAAAATCACTCTTCTCATTCAAAATTTATAATTATTCGTACGGTTTTCATTATATTGGCGATCTTTATCATATTTATAATAATCGCATTATTAATATTTATCGGGCTGTTGAATAATCTGCCTAACGGTATGAGAGTTCCTGTTGCTATTTATGCTACGATTTTGGCTTTCATGGCTGGAGTGGCGGTTATTAGAGCTATTGTCTATCCATTTAAAAATCCAATTCCTCTAGCACAACATGCAGCGAATACAGCGGCGATTGGCGGTATTTTTTTTGCTATCAGTGATAGCCTGCTCGCTTATGGTCGTTTTTACTTTGAAACTCCATTAAGCCCATTTTTGGTACTCAGCACTTATTATATCGCTCAATGGTGTTTTAGCCGCTCAGTGATAAGGCGAGATCAATGACAAAACTAATCAACACTCAATTTAATGCTCTGCGTCAAGCATGGGAACAAAATCGACCTGATGAGAAACAACGCCGGGATGATTTGATATGTCTCCGCAAAAATTTTAAAGCCAGCCTAAATGAAATGACGGAAGCAATTTCTTGTGATTTCGGTCATCGTTCTAGGCATGAGAGCATAATGGCAGAAGCGGTGATTGTGTTGAATGAAATTGATCTTTGCCTGCGCTCTCTTAAAAAGTGGGCAAAACCTCAAAGATACAAGGCTGGATGGCAATTATGGCCGGCAAAGGCTGAAATACGCTATGTTCCACTTGGTGTTGTTGGCATCATGGCACCGTGGAACTATCCGGTAAATTTGACTCTCATACCATTAATAGCCGCGATTGCTGCAGGTAATCATGTTTTTATCAAGCCTTCAGAACATACACCGCACACCAATGCCTATTTAGAAAAACTACTCAGCAAAATTTTTCCTGAACATCGCGTCAGTATTGCCCAAGGCGGAGCAGATATTGCAGCAGATTTTTCTGCCCTTCCCTTTGATCACCTGTTATTCACAGGTTCTAAGGCAAATGGTAAAAAAGTCATGGCAACTGCCGCACAAAATCTTACCCCTGTTACGCTGGAGCTTGGCGGAAAGTCTCCGGCACTGATTGCTCCCGATGCTGATTTGAAAAAAGCGGTGGCCCGCATTATAACGGGCAAGCTTTTCAATTCAGGACAAACCTGTATAGCACCAGATTACATTTTATTGCCTGAAAACATCATTGAGCCGTTTATCGCAGAGATTAAGGAACAAGTATCGAAACGCTATCCCCAACCAAATAATTTTCCAGACTATACAAGCATTATCAATGACAACCAGTATCAGCGTCTTACCAAATTACTTGAAGATGCGATCACTCGTGGTCATCAGGCCATTCCACTTATGCCCCTCACTGATAAAGAACAAGCACTAAAGCAGCGTGTTTTCATCCCTACGCTAGTTCTGAACCCAGACGATGGCAGCGCCATTATGCAAGAAGAAATTTTTGGCCCCCTGATACCAGTCAAAACTTACCATTCTTATGATGAAGCAATCCACTATATTGCAAGTCATGAACGCCCATTAGCCTTTTATTGTTTTAGCCGAAATAACAAGTACATTGAGGCGGCTTTATCGCACATCGTCGCAGGTAGCATCTGCATCAATGACACACTATATCAATTTGCATGTACAGGTTTACACTTTGGTGGTGTAGGCCCGAGCGGTATGGGGCAATATCATGGGTATGAAGGGTTTAAAACCTTTTCCAAGGCCATGCCTATTTTGCGCAAATACAATCCGTCACTGACAGATCTACTACGTCCACCCTATGGCAAGTTTGTTAATATGGTTATCCGCATTCTCACTCGATAAAAAACTTAATCCCACCACGCAGGAGAAAAAGTGAATCTATTTTTAATTCCGGGACTTATGACTGATAAAACATTATGGCAAGAGATGGAACCTGCATTATCTGCGTTGGGTAATATCGTCTATGGTGATATTTCTCTGGGGAAAAATCTTCGAGAAATTGCCCTTCATAATATCGCCATGTCACCAGACCGATTTGTTTTAGTGGGGTTTTCTTTAGGAGGATACGTTGCTCGCTGGATTGCCAGTCTAGTACCAGAAAGGATCGAAGCCTTAGTGCTCATTGCTACTTCAAATTTTCCAGACAGCGATAATCAGAAAGCAATAAAATTCCGCACGGCAGAAATAGTGAAAAATGGGTTCTTTGACGGACTCAGCCTAACTACCATTCGGACATCGCTTCATGGTAATAATAAAAATAATCAGTATTTTATTGAACTCATCCGTGCTATGAGCCTACGGCTAGGGCCAGATGTATTTATCCGCCAGTTGATGCTGCAACGGGATAATCCAACTTATTTATCTAGCCCTCGTAATTACCCCGTACTAATCATCGCTTCAGCCTGTGATGAATTGAGAACGCTGGCAGAAGCGAAATCGTTGCAACGTGAATTTCCAGGATCCACATTACGTATTATTGATAACGCCGGGCATATGCTGCCACTTGAACAGCCTATTAATTTGGTAAAAATTATCAGCACATGGCTGGAAGAGTCTATCAATACATCGTAATTGAGGCGTATGAAATATTTTATATATTATATTTTCAATTTTAAACAAGCACCAAAATAATATTAATCTCAGCTAATAATTTAAAAACTAAATTTCACTATTGCGAATAACTAAAATGGTTCGGTTATATTAACGAAATAATACCAGATAATATTTTGTTTCATGGCATAATATTATTCACTTGCTATAATTTGTAGATTGTCATTTGATCAAATTAAGTGAGAAAAATGGAGAAGAAAGATATTAACTTACTTTACTCTGGCATTAATTATCATTAATATACCTGAACTACCTTTATTTCTAAATAGCTTTTCAAAATGGTAGGCGAATCAAAGAAACTCAGTCCTATTTTTGCGAACTTTTTAATCGCAAAACCAAAAAAACACAAAAAGGAAGGACTGAGTTATGGCCATCGTACCACCAATTCCGCGCAATGAGCGGCGTCAAATGAGAAAAATTGTCCAAAAAACGGCAGATAAAAACTATGCTCGCCGGATTA
>NZ_CAWNQH010000080.1:0-36886 GCF_963876495.1 Xenorhabdus sp. KJ12.1 | reverse complement strand
TCAATGAGTTGTTGATGCCAGAGAGGGATAAATTTTTGACAAAAGTCATCGACGCAGCAGTAAAGTTCTTCTAAATTATACATGCCTGAGGATCTCCACTATTTTGTTTTCTTTAGCAAAAACTTTGATCGTGCCTCAGGCACTTTAGTTCCCTTCTTAAGCGAAGCTCAGGTTAAATAAAGCTGATAGTCGTGATATTCGACACGCCCGCAATATTCTGTACCCCGATCTGTCAAAATTCTTAACATCGGTAATTGATGCGATTCAAGGAACGGCAGCACTTTGTCATTCAGCATATCTGCCGCCGTAATCGGTGTCTTGGTCGTATAGAGTTTGGCAAACGCCACCTTACTGTAGGTATCGACAAACGTCTGCTGGTAAATTCGACCTACGCCTTTCAACGTCCCCACATAGAACGTATCTTGAGACCCCAGATAGCCAGGATGGACAGTATCGATTTCACCGCAGGCCTCATCATCCTGTTTCTTTCTCTCCAGAGCCACCACTTGGGCTTCTGTCAAGATAATCCTCGTCTCAGCCACATGCTTTTCGAGCGCCCGTAAGCGCTTTTTAAAGTTTTCAAGATCATGCCTTAATCAAATAGAACGCACCCCGCTGGGTGAGACAAATATCCCGACTTTACGCAGTTCGTTACTGGTTCTCACTTGTCCGTATGCTGGATAATCAATCGCATATTTGACCACCGCTTGCTCTGTTTCTGGAGCGACCCTGTTTTTGAGGTTGGGGATTCTTCGATTTTGGTTAATAAGGGCATCAATACCACCGGCTTCAACCAATTCTTGATAACGGTAAAACGTGTCTCGTGATACGCCTATGAGTTTGCACGCTTGGGAAACATTGCTCAGTTCCCTGGCAAGATTGAGAAGACCCGCTTTGTGTTTAATGATGGGATTGCTATATACCTTTTCATAATAGTGAGAGTATCAGCATGCGGTGTTCCTTACCCCGCGTGTCACGCGGGGTAAGGAGTACTCCTATCATTTTGAAAAGCTATTTAGTATGTAGCATGAGAGTTACCTCTTCGTTTCTTTGATTTAAGATTCAGCACCTTTAATCAAAGCGGGTAACTCCCTTCTTTTCAAATCGAAGTGTCAGATCTCATCTGAACTAATACAAATAAAAACATAATTGTAGAAACATCTTCGCTGCCCTGTTCCATAAAACCTCAGGACTATAACAAAAAACCCTAAAAGCATTGTATTTTAATATTCGATAGTATGTTCCAAAGACAGTAGCTTTCTGTTAATGAAAATACAGTAATAGTGAAAGTCCTTTATTTTAAGGTATCTAAAAAATAACAATGGGATTCTATTGTGCACAACGAATACTCGCCATACTTTATTAACCTCAGTCAGGTTTTTAACCCAGAAATCAGAATATTTTGCTTCCCTTATGCTGGGGGGAGTAACTCAACTTTTGTTCCTTTTGCCAGAAAAATCAAAGAAAATGTTGAATTTTTAGTCAGCCAACCTCCGGGTAAGGGGGCTAGGTTCAAAGAAAAACCTTATGACAATATGCAAAATCTGGTTGAGGATATATATACCAACATCAAACCACTGCTGGATAAGCCATATATATTTCTAGGGCATAGCTTAGGAAGCCGGGTAGCTTTTGAACTGTTAAGAAAAATCGCTGCAGAATCATTACCATTACCCATTGAATTTATTGCTTCTGGCAGCAGAGGGCCACAGGTTTCAGCCATTCGCAAACCAATAAGTTCGTTAAACGACAAAGAATTTGCAATTGCATTGAAGGATTTCGGCCGCGTAAATCAGCAAATTCTTGAGAACGATGAATTACTCTCGCTGATTTTACCTGCCATAAAAGCAGATTTTAAGATCTCAGAAGAGTATTACTATATAGGAACAGAATCTTTCGCTTGCCCCTTGACAGTATTTGGCGGAACCGATGACCCGCTGGTTGCTGAGCATGAACTTTATTCCTGGTTTGATTTATTCGAACAGGATAAAAATGTTATTTTGTTTCAGGGCCGTCATTTCTTTATTGATGATAATCATGATCTGGTTATTGATGCTCTATCAAAGATAATTCACTCCAAAATATCCAAACGACCATTTAAAACTTTATCAGGTAATTAAAACGATACAAAAATTACGGGCTTCACATTATCTATGTGTGCCCGTAAATTAATATTGATAAAAATAAAAACCAACGTACAATTATAAAAATTTATTAGTGGAGTCCCCGGCATGGAAAAATTTACTGATAAATTAATTAGTCTGGATCGTTTTCTCCTGCGAATACTTCGTTTCCTTTTACATGCGCTAGCTATTTTTTTAATTGGCATTATTCCCGGTGTATTAGGTTTTTTTCTCATTGAAAGCCATGCAATACCTGATGCACTGTTAAATTCTGTTTCAATGATTGGCACACAGACCCTGCATATACAACCAACCAGCACACTGGGGAAATATTTCGCTGCTATTTATGGGTTATTTCTACAGGCTATATTTTTTATTGCGGTCGGATTAGTAGTAACACCATTCGTTCACCGTATTCTTCACAATTGGCATATTGATGATGGTGATGATGAAAGCGATAATAAAGAAAAGGAAAATAAACCCTAACGCTTTCTCTTTATGATTTTAATATCAATAATTGTGATAAGCATGGCATATTAAACAAAATAAATAGTTAAACAACAACTATATTTGATATAAGATTTTATTACTAACGTTTATCTTAAATACTTAAACACATAGGTAATACAATGAATAAAGGCCGTTGTTTGTGTGGTGCAGTAGAATTAAAAACCAATGATCCTATTGATAATATCAATGCATGCCACTGTAAAACATGCCAAAATTGGGGCGGAGGGCCATTTCTCTCTGTAGAATGCAAAAATGATTTACAGATAATAGGAGATGAAAATATTGCAATTTACCCCTCATCAGGGTGGGCAGAACGAGCTTTCTGTAAAAAATGTGGAACTCATCTTTTTTATCACCTACATCACCCCAGCACTTATTATGTTCCAGTAGCCCTATTTGAAAATGGTGATTCTGGAAAATTATCTAATCAAGTATTTATCGATAGCAAGCCCAGCTATTATAATTTTGTTGAAAAAACGCCAATGTTAACCAAACAAGATATTCTTAACTTGTTTAGTTAACTATTTGTATGAGGGGAAACTCCCCTCATACTATTTATCAACTTCTATACTCACGTAAAATTCATATTTCCCCTTCCCTGTTGAAATCAGTATAAATAGTTTTCATCGCAAACAAATCTCGTGGAAATAATTATTTCTATATTTATTTTGTTGATATGTAACAATTTCTTTCTGTTTCTTGCTAATACCAGTATAATGTTGCCCTCATTAGATAAAATGTTTTATACCCGATGGATTTCAAGCGATGGCAATCATGTTGCAACTTGGAAAACAACGGGTGACTTGAAAATCGAAAGTAGGTGTTACGTTGGTGGAGAAGTTGTTTGATTAATGTTTTGTTAGTTGATGATCACGAACTGGTTCGCATTGGCGTGAAAGGCATACTTGATGATGTACGGGGAATTAAAGTTATAGGTGAGGCCGGTAGCGGAGAAGATGCTATTAAATGGTGCAGATCCAATAGTACAGATGTTGTTATGATGGATATGGGAATGCCCGGTATAGGAGGCCTTGAAGCTGCGAAAAAAATAATTCGCTATTCACCTGATACCCGGATCATTATGTTGACCATCCATACCGAAAGCTCTCTACCCACAAAAGTTATGCAGGCTGGTGTCAGGGGTTATTTAAGTAAAGCCGCTACACCTCAGGATATGATCAACGCTATCCGGAGTGTTTATGCCGGGCAACGCTACATTTCTCCTGATATCGCCCAACAAATGGCCCTCGACCAGCTATCTCCACAAAAAGAGAACCCATTGGATGATCTCTCTGAACGCGAGTTGCAGATTATGACAATGATCACTCAGGGCAAGAAAGTGAATGAAATATCAGCACTCCTTAACCTGAGCCCGAAAACCGTTAATAGCTATCGCTATAGAATGTTCAACAAATTAAATATCAAGGGTGATGTAGAATTAACCCATATAGCGATACGCTGTGGTTTACTTGATGCCCCAATATGATAAATCATAGTGGATGATAAAATGAGTCGGTGATGGGTGGTAAATCGTGGCAGAGCAATTTGATTCAAAAACATTTTTAAAAACAGTAACCAGCCAACCCGGTGTTTATAGAATGTATGATGCAACCGGGACTGTGATTTATGTCGGCAAAGCTAAGGATTTAAAAAAACGGCTTTCCAGCTATTTTCGGGTGCAGGTTAGCAGCAGAAAAACAGAATCTTTGGTGAAAAATATCTCTCAGATTGATGTCACTATCACCCATACAGAGACAGAAGCTCTGCTACTTGAACATAACTACATCAAACTTTACCAGCCTCGCTACAATGTATTGCTCCGGGACGATAAATCTTATCCTTATATTTTCTTAAGTGGTGATACCCATCCCCGTCTGACTCTATATCGCGGAGCCAAACATGCTAAGGGAGAGTACTTTGGGCCATTCCCAAACTCCCACGCAGTACGTGACGCACTAGCACTTCTGCAAAAATTATTTCCCATTCGTCAGTGTGAAAATAGCGTATATCGAAATCGTTCCAGGCCTTGCCTGCAATACCAGATTGGTCGCTGCCTTGCTCCATGCGTCAAAGGATTTGTCACGGATGAAGAGTATCAGCAACAAGTAGAATACGTTCGTTTATTTCTGTCTGGTAAAGATCAACAGGTATTGTCTGAACTCGTTAAAAGAATGGAAAACGCAAGCAAACAGCTTCACTTTGAAGATGCAGCACGCTACCGCGACCAGATTCAGGCTGTGCGACAAGTCACAGAACGGCAATCTGTCTCCGGCGAAGGAGATGATTTGGATGCTATCAGTGTTGCCTTTGAAGCAGGCATGGCATGCGTTCATGTTCTATTTATCCGGCAAGGTAAAATTCTGGGGAGCCGGAGTTACTATCCTAAAATTCCTACAGATACCAAATTAGATGAAGTCGTACAGACTTTTCTCGGGCAATTTTATCTTCAGGGTAGCCAGAACAGAACATTACCAACCGCAATCTTACTGGACTTTTCACTACCGGAAAAAGCGTTGCTGGAAGACTCTCTTTCTGAATTATCCGGCAGAAAAATACATATCCAGCCCCGCCCCAGAGGAGACAGGGCTCGTTATCTCAAACTGGCACGCACCAATGCGGCTACTGCATTAACAACCAAACTTTCCCAGCAATCGACAATTCATCAACGTCTGTCAGCACTTGCTGAATTTGCAGGCATCGGAAAAATCCGCCGGATGGAATGCTTCGACATCAGCCATACTATGGGAGACCAGACAGTTGCATCCTGTGTTGTATTCGACAGTAATGGCCCTTTACGCTCAGAGTATCGGCGTTATAACATAAGCGGAATCACAGCAGGAGATGACTATGCTGCAATGAATCAGGTATTACGCCGTCGATACAGCAAAGCTATTGATTCAGCAAAAATCCCTGACATCATCTTTATTGATGGTGGTAAAGGTCAATTAAAGCAGGCAATAGAAGTCTTTCACTCGTTAGACGTTGAATGGGATAAAGGGCATCCTAAACTTATTGGTGTAGCCAAAGGCAGTGACCGCAAAGCCGGGCTGGAAACGCTATTTTTCTCCATAGAAGATGAAGGAATAGCACTTCCTCCTGACTCACCTGCTTTACATGTCATTCAACATATACGTGATGAGTCTCACAATCACGCAATTACAGGTCATCGCCAGCGTAGGGAGAAAGCAAAAAAGACCAGCACACTGGAATCTATCGAAGGAATCGGACCAAAACGTCGGCAAATGCTGTTAAAATATATGGGAGGGTTACAACCTTTACGTAATGCAAGTGTTGAAGAGATCGCAAAAGTACCGTCTATTTCTTATTCACTGGCAGAAAAAATTTATAATGCGTTGAAACACTAAGATTCTTGATGCACCATACCGATAAACTTCACTTGGCCAGATAGTTACTAAGCATTATGCAATTAAATATTCCAACATGGCTTACTCTATTTCGTATTGCCTTAATCCCATTCTTTGTTTTGGCTTTTTACCTGCCTTTCCAATGGGCGCCGATGTTATGTGCCATCATCTTTGTGATCGCTGCGGCGACAGATTGGTTTGATGGCTTTCTTGCCCGTTTATGGAAACAGACAACACGCTTTGGCGCATTTCTGGATCCTGTTGCTGATAAAGTCATGGTAGGCACTGCATTAGTACTGGTGGCAGAGCATTATCATACTTGGTGGATAACATTACCGACAGCAACCATGATTGCGCGAGAGATTATCATCTCATCCCTTCGGGAATGGATGGCGGAATTAGGAAAACGTAGCAGTGTCGCTGTCTCATGGATGGGTAAAGTAAAGACAACGGCACAAATGGCAGCATTGGTTGCTTTGCTATGGCGTCCAAACGCTGAACTTGAAATCGGTGGTTTCATCTTATTATACGCTGCGACAATCCTGACATTCTGGTCAATGTTTCAATATTTGAGCGCCGCACGGTCTGATTTGCGTGAAAGTTGATCCAAATGATGCAAAAACCATCGAACGAACGAGTTTTATAAATAATTGTGTTGACTCATTTCGGGAAATAAGTAGAATGCAACGCATCGAACGGCACATGAGGTTTACGAAATAAGTTAAGTAAATCAAGCGGTTTGAAAAGGCGGGAATAGCTCAGTTGGTAGAGCACAACCTTGCCAAGGTTGGGGTCGCGAGTTCGAGTCTCGTTTCCCGCTCCAAAAAGGCGCGTTGGCAGAGTGGCCATGCAGCGGATTGCAAATCCGTCAACCTCGGTTCGACTCCGGGACGCGCCTCCAAATTTAGCCCAGGTGGTGAAATCGGTAGACACAAGGGATTTAAAATCCCTCGGCTGTAAGGCTGTGCGGGTTCAAGTCCCGCCCTGGGCACCAAATTAAAAACCACTGATAAAACAGTGAGTTAGGGAATAAAAAGGCCACCGCACGGTGGCTTTTTTCTTTGATCAAAATCACGTTTCAGAACATCTTCAGAAGATGGTTTCAGAACATCCCTTTTTATATTTGAATAAATATTCATCAACCCAGCATTACTATATTCAATATATTTCAACGAATTTACGCAATTCATTCCTCAATCATAAGAAATAATCAGTTTCTTCGCTGCTCTGATTGTCAAATCAATTCATCATCTACCACCTCCTGCCTCACATTCCACACCGAACTCTCCGGCATCTGGACACGGACATCCAAGCGACAGACTCACTCCGACTGTTCAGGCCAGACGATATCGGGGGCAGTGGAACAATCCACCAACTGAACTTTCTGGCTATAGCGCATCCATTGTGTGAGGGTTAATTTATCCTCCTCTGTGATCATGCCGAGCATTAACTGCGTTTGCCATGCCTGTGTTTTCTGGTTAATAGCAATAAGCAATGCCTGTTTCTGCGCCTCCGCGATGGCAATATGATCAAGGACAGGTTCAACGATAACCGGTCTGCCATGTTTACCGGCTTTAATCTCCCGCCCTGTTGATGCCGCGCCCATCAAAATCAAATATTCATCATCCGTTATCTCAACGACATCAGAAGGCATGTCGGTATGCACATCACGCTGATAAAACCCGTTTGCTTCTGGTGAGTAATAATATTGATTCATACAACCTCCCCGATGGCTAACCACATAACCCCGGTAATATTATGTGTATTTGTGGATGTCAGCGTGATGGTGTTATTTGTCGAATCAGCAATACTTACCCGATAATTGTTTGTCGGATTGGTATCCATTGAGCTCACAAACTGAGCAAGCCCCCGCCCCACTGACAATGGGTAACTGACCTTTATAGAACCTGCGATAGGAATTGAGACAGCCCCCCATTGGATAACCAATTTCCTATTGTTTAATGGGATAACTACATATCCCGGAGTATGTAGTGAGCCAGTAAAACCAAGATTTCCCATAAACCCCGGTTTGTCTGGAATATCTGCTCCATTCTTAGCCTTTTCGAGCCGGGTGTTCGTACGGTTATCCGTTTCCTGTCGAGTATACGCATTCACGTCCCCTGCGCTGAGCGTGATATCTGACGACAAGTCCTTGCCATTCACCTTACGGCCTGCGGGAACACGGCTGTTGGCGTTGTCGTTGACCTGATTCAATGCTGAATTGGTGGCGTAATCGCCTTTGTCTTGTTTGGTGTTCAGAGCATCGGTGACCGCATTCTGGCTCATCACCTGTGCTTTACTGTTGCCGACTGATTGCACTACATCAGAGCGATTGAGCTTTTTGTTTAACTCATCCAAAAGCTGCGTTGTGTTCACTTGTTTCCATGCTGCATTCACTTTCTCCGATGATTCTTTGTTAAAGTTAATTTTGTTGTTATCCACCAGACTCTGAAACTCGCGGGTTTCATCATCAGACTGCAATATTGCCCCTTTGGGATAACCGCCCGTCGAATCAGCATATTCCTGCGAATATTTAAACTTCCCGCCTTGGGATAAATACACGATATTGTCTGAAATCTGATTCAGGATGCCGTTAAAATCGCGTCCACTAGGGGGTAAACCGCCTGCGGTGACGGGCATCATAGTAATTTGCGGGAAGCCGGTATCCCATGTGGCCTTTTGGCTGGGCAGGTCTGATTTGTGATTGGCAGGTATAGCATCTTTCTGCCCGTTCTGTGCGAAGGGCTTAGGGATTAAATTAGGGTTTTTCATTGTTCACCTTATTGTGCAAAAGCGGCCTGACCGAAAGGCTGGAAGCCTGTTCCGTAAAAGCCGAAAAATTCACCCGCGGGCAGTTCTGCGATAGAAATCTGAACCCCTGACGGATGCGGTAAGATGTGGTGGTGGTAAATCAGGTTCTTTTCTAATTCCGATAACCGGTATTCAAAAACATATCGTGCGGTCATGTGTCCGGTGATCAGGTAATAGGCCCGGCCTGTAAAAATACGACTTTTCAGGAACCGGTTAATATTTGGTGCGGTGGCATACAGAATGTTCGAATACGCTTTCATTAAAATCACATCCCGATAAGTGGAATCATCCATCTTGTAGGACATATCTGACGCCCCACCGCTATAAAACGGTGATTGGTCGAATGGTGTGTACTTCTCTGTCTCCTTAAAGCCGAAATAATCGGCATTCGGATCGGGTATCGATAAATCTCTGCCTATCCCGACAATCCGCCCCCATATATCCAGCCCGAACCCTTTTGCCGTAAGCACATTGACTGCCAGATGATAGAATTCGTCTGTGCTGGCTCTAGGGTCTACAGTGTCATTAAAATCATTGAGGATGGTGCAGATAGTCGGGCTATTGGCGTACTGGCTCAGGAAGGTGTCTTTTATCTGAATCATGACGTTATCCTTATGTCATCCACTGATAACACCGGGAACTCATCAATGCCAAATTCCAGATAATTTGCTACCGTCTCGCCTTTTCTGGCCACCTGAACCGCGATTAACCGCTCAGTCGCAGCTTGGGCCACAACACAAATGTAATCACTGGCAATCAGTTTCTCGGCGATGCGACCTTTTCCCCGGCCTGTGGTGAATTCATTCATGACCGCCTGACGGGTGGCTTCTTTATCCTGATGGGTTAATTTCAACTTATCTTCAAAGGTGATAATAAACTCCACCGGGATATGATGCGGTCTGATGAACTTAATGTCATAAACAGGCGGCATGTAAGGAAAGCTTTCGGTATCTTCGTACTTGACCGTATTATTACCCACAAACGAGCAGCCAGACCCGGCTTTGCTCAGAATATGTCGGGCAATCTCATTATCATCGCCACCTACGACAGAGACTGCGATTGAGTTCCGAATCAGTGGATAATTGGTAAACCCTACGGTTTTTGTTTCGTTAGACGGGTTATCAACAACGTAACAGTCGATCACGCCCTTAAGATTACCTACTGCTCCCCGTGTCGCGGCATTGGTGTTTTTAGCATTGACGGCTACCGACTGCTGTCGTCTTAGCTCAAACTCCTGTCGGGATTCGGCCTCTTTACCCACAATGGCGGCCTGTTTATTGATAACTGAGTCTACCCCGGCAACAGCCTTCACAATGCGATTAATGGACTCGGCAGCCGCTTCAATTCGTCCAATAACATCACAGTAAACATGCACAGTGACGAGTCCATCATCACCGATTGTGACTTCCGTCTGCGTACTCCACGTCCTCCCGGCGTTATCAGCCACCTGAAAGCCAACCGGGATAGCCGTATTGACCAGCCCATTAACCGTGATTTCAGCAACGGATTGGGTTGCCTGTTTGCGTTGCAGGAAATAAATATACCCCAGCGCATCCTGCATCAGGCCGTCAGCGTAACGCGGGTCAAAGCTGTTCAGAAGATGGATAAAGAAGTTACGTTCGTCGGTGATAATCGCAGTTAGCGTCGTCACTAGTTGGCCTTGCGGGGTGTTCATGTCGGTATTGAGATTGTCACCAAAGCACCCTTTAAGCACCTGCCACCAGCCGTCAATCACTTCCTGTGTGGGGGGCGCTAATATCCCCTGCGGAGTGATTTGTAATGTTGGGATCATAGTTCGATGGCTCCCTTGGTTCCGTTAATGTCAGTAAAAAGTATTCGTCCTCTTACTACCCTGTCATTGGCGGTGCTGAGTTCCGCTGTAGCTGACATCACTCCCTCGACAGACATCGCCGCATCCTCTAAATACTTGCGGTACATCGCCAATGAATAGCGGTTCTTGCCTAAGATTTCCTCCAGATACGGAATACCGTCCCCTTGCGAGTAATACAGGTCTTTCACAAAGACCCGGCAGGCATTAGCCACTGACTGCGCTCTGGCGTACTGGTCTGAGGCCACAGCAATGTTGCCCGCCGCATCGAGAGTTAAATCCCATGTGGCAGGCATTAAAAATAATGTCCGCATGATTACGCCTTCTGGTTAGGTGGGCTGGTATTTGCGCCTTGCCCGTGTTCGGGGTGAGTGTGGCGGTTATAAATTTCACGCATACCAGCCATAGACTGGCTATTGATGGTTGTGTTGTCGGTAATGTTACTCTTGGCCTGAATGGTACTGGTCGTCTCAACCGGCGCATCCAGTACAATTTTAGTGGCTTTGACGTTCACGATGCCGGTGGACACAATATCCATTCCGCTCTCCAGAAAATGGATAAACTGGCTAGGTGTGCCATTAAGCAAGCCACCGAGATAGAGACTGTCTGCCATATCGTATTTACGTTTACTGCCAGGTGGCGCTGAATTCTTGGTTCTCTTCACCTTCGAGATATCCCGGCTGGCGGTAAAGCAAAAGCCCAAATCCCCCACTTTCGGGTCAAGAATGACGGCGTTCTCGCCGCCCTGATAGCGAAAATACGGCACATTGTAGACGGTGGCATTTTGATAAATATTGCCTGCCCCATCGACCTGTTGCACTAGAGGTAAAATATCGACATACCCTACCGGGCCAACTCCGCCCCCGTGGATTTTCTCTACCCGGCAAATGGTCACCGTGCCCATCCTGCCAATCAGCGACCAGATAATGGCTTCCTGACTGAGCGCCCCGCCTGCGGTGGTTTGCGGGTCATAGAGTGAGACCCGTTCACTTTTTGATGGTGGCATGATTTTCTCCTCGTCGGCTGGCTGAGACTTCCATCGCCCACTGGGCGGAATCCTGTTCGGTTTCTAATAGTGTCCTGATACCAAAGACCAACCAGTCGCCGTTGCATATCTTTATCAGGCTATCCGCAATACGAACGATGCCGCCGAACCGCACCAGCGGGTCATAGAAGCACTTGAACTGAACGCCGATCATGGTCGGCACGGGGTAACTGATTAAGCCCGTTTCCGGTGAGATGACCGGAATTTTTAAGGTACGCCGGGGACTGTCTTTATAGGTGATGGCAACATTCTTGTCTTCGATATACACATCCAGATTGGCGGCATGAGCCAGTTGGCGGATTTTACTGATGTCTGTGTCGTACAGATACGGATTGGATACCTTCACGCTTACCCCGTTAGATTCAAAGGTGTAACCCATGCGTTGGCAAATTGTCGCCATCAGCGCGGACACATCCTGTTCTCCCTCGTGGCTTTCGGCATTGACGCCCTGCATTTTGTCCAACACGGCAGTTTGGGATTCAATCACCAGTGACGCATTGGGAGCATCGCCAAAATCTGGATAGGCAAACGTAATGCCTCCCCTAAAGACCTGCGATAACGCCTCGCCTTCTTCACCGGCTTCAATGGTCATGGTGTTACGCAGGGCCTTAATATCGTTCCACTTGATGCGCAGCAGCTTCTCCATCGTTTCAATCGGCAGGCCATAGGCTTTCACCCGCGCATAAGGAGTAATTGCCCCGTTGCCGTAGTTAATTTCGGCGTTAATACGTAGCCCGGTGGCAGCGAGTTTATTCTGGCTGGATGAGGTGAAGGATTCGTCTTTGCCTGAAAGCGTGAGCGTGATTTTGATAACTTTGCGATTAAATTTCATCGTTCCATACCAGTTTGTAGCGGGAACCGAGTCCGGTGTATTGCGGGTCAGTATTCCCTTCAATGTCCACAAAGACCAGCCATCGACAGATATACGACAGATTCCGGCAGATACGGTTACACACCAGATACTCGCCGTTCTTTTGTACCGTGGCGAAAATATTTCCCAGTCGGCTCTCAAGAGTCAGGTCGATTAGGTCTGTACCAATTGTGAATGAGGTTGTTTGGTTGGGAATGGGAGATAAAGTAATTTCGACAAGCATTAAAAGAACCCTCCGCCATTGATTTGTTGCCGCCCCATCTCTAGGAGTTCTTTACCCTTATCAAGGGCTTTTCCTAATGCACCGCCGACTCTTTCGCTAAAATCCCCAATCCTCTTTAATTTAGTTTTTCTGCTATCCAAAATATCATCCAGTATGCCGTTCACTTCTTGCTGCTGCGCTTCCACTTTTTGCGTTTGATCGCCCGTGTCCTTTTTCTTAGCATCATCCGGGTTCTTCACTTCCTCTTTGTCATATTTGATTTTTACCTCCCTGACTTCTTCCAGATGGACATTCACCTTAATCAGCGTAGTGCCGTCTTTGGCTTCCCGTGCAAGGTCATAGCCGACAATGGCGGCATTGATGTAGACAAATTCCGGCGTGACCACATGAAATTTCAATGTGCTTTTCGCTAGTATCTCAAGCTGAGACAGGAAAGCACCGCGCTCTAATGTACCACCTGAGCTTTTGCTTAACTGAACCGTCACTTTGTAAGGCTCACCGACCTTGTTATAAGAAGCAAATGAGCCGTTCTCTATCGGGGCACTCACAACCCGATACTGGTTCTGGTATTGCAGGGATATCACGCTATCTGCCAACAACAGAGGGATGCCATACTGATTGAATATTCCCCAGTAGTTGCCGAACAATGTATTTATTAACGCTGCACCACCCAGGCTAATCCCGGCATCAATTGCGGCGTTGGGGATACTCTTCCAGTTAGGGATATCTGGTTTTCCAAACATAGTTCACCCCGTTTTTTGGATGTAAAAAAAGCCGCACTAGGCGGCTTATTGAGAATAATGTAAGAGTGCGGCGTTAATCGTCGCTATCATCTGGTGACTGTTTCAGATAACGCCCCAAAACAAACACTGCCACCAGCCCGACTAAATCCAGTGTCACTAGTAGACTGGCAAAACCTATTTCACCGCTGCTGGCAAAATAAAAAGCGCCACACAGGATAAGCAGAGCAAGACCAAGCCCCATCCATTGACCTCTCCTGTCCTTTGACATACCGCCATCAACAATTTTGTTGTCCATATCATGCCGATGTCTTTGTTCTTTTTCTGCCAAAGAAAGCAACCGCTCAGCAGCACCCGGTAGAATATTTTCATACTCTCTTAGCTGGCTTGGCGGTGGGATTGGGCCTTGAAATTCGAATATCTTATGCTGTATGACTGAAACAATATTAGGGTTATCCAATATCCTGTTCAGTGCAGCCGGATCAGATATCAGCCGCTCTTCTATAACGGCTATACTATCTTGGAGTGGCTCACTACCTTGATGCTCATTAGCATTCTCCGGTAGTGAGTTATCATTATGCGGTTTTTCTGAGCTTTTGGGCATTGGCTGACTCACCAACAGTAACGATTGAAGTATTCATATCTTTCGATATGTTCATCATATCTGACCTTAATCGCTGTGCATCGGAGCCAGTAGGAATAAGCTTGCGGTAATCAGTCGCTGGCATGATATCCATAATACTGCCCATCGCTCTCATGTAGCGGCGTATTGTAGCTGTCATGATTGCCTCCTGTCCTGAAAGACTCATAGTGCCAAATGGCACTTTAGCTCTTAGTTTAATCCAACAGTTTTGGCATTACAACTTATCGAAAGGTTTCAAAACAAAAGTATCATTGTATGCATTCTATACGAATAATGTTCATTTCTGCCGTCCGTGGCTTAGTGTTTACTCAGCAAGCAAATCTTCGTTCAAGCCTATTCCTGAGGATGGAGATAGGCCCGCACAAATTATTGAATGCCCCGTTAAACGCGTCTGCTATATCAGGTGTCAGAACAGTAAAATGCGGATTGAACGTTTCCCACACCTCTTTAAAATTCATTATATTTTTATATAGAGCATTAACGTTACTTAACTCAAATGATAAATCAATTTGCTGAGATACAGGCAAAGCCTCTTGACCTAGAAACTCACCTTCAATCACTTTAGTTGCCAGATATGCTATCGCAGACGGAAGCTGATCATGGCTGAGTTCGTCAATATGGTTTACCCCAAACTCACGATGCACCATCTGGAATAACGTTCTATCACTGATGCCATATTTACCCATTAGGGTATTAACCAGTCCACGTAAGGGAGTGCGGTCATGGGTTGTGGTTTTAGTCTCAACCCCTTTCAGGTTAAAGTAGAAATCTTCCAGTTTCCCGAACACATCCCATGCTTTGTCAGTATCCAGCATTTTAGCGTGACGAGCTGCGCCGCGTTCTGTCCATAAAGTTAAGCTACGAGCATTCTTTCCAACTAACTGACAGTTAGTCAGTCTGTTATCAACAGAGTAGCTTAAAGATACTCTGTTCTTAATCTCTTGTAATTCCTTACCTTTAACAGTAAAAAAATGTTTACCTTCGCAAAACCTACCTTTATTTCTAGCGTGATTTTGACGTATACGAACAATATCAGTTTCATAAACATCAGCTAACAACTCAGTAGTAATGACCGGAATACGGTTGTACATGATCGGTGTCATATGTTCTACTGAGGGGGAGTTTTTAGTTAATTCGTTAACTGTTATACTTACCATGTTTACTTCCTTTCGGTTGGGGTAAACGTTGTATAAGAGGCCCCTGACTATTGCAGTAGTTGGGGGCTTCGCCGTTTAAAGCGACATCATTTATTACGTAACTGTAACCTTTTGTAAATATTTACCTGCTAAATTTGGGAAGCGGCTCGAAAATTAGACTAATCAATCGATTTAAGATAGGGAATCGGTTGCATACCCTTAATAACATTGATAGCTTGATTGTTCGCTCTTCGCCTTCCGTGGCTTCAATTCCTTAACAACTACTTGCTTGTGATTGAAAACCTAGCCATCTTGGGATGATGCCACTGCGAACCACGCTGTTCAGCCTCTGCCATCATTTGGCGTAAAGCCTTTTCGAATGACTCTTCATGCACAACTGACATCTGAATAACCTGCCCGCCCGGTGCTGTATGTGGCACTTTTTTGTGAGGAACCGACCAAGCCATGACTAACTGCCTACTCTTAGCATCACTCAGTCCGTAAGTGGCTCTCAGGTGGCTGTAACCCTGATAACCGACAGGGATAGTACCTTGTTTTATTTGCTCGACGTCTTGTTCCATTGCTGTGATGCGGCGATCATGCTCAACATTCGCCAATGCTACAGCCGCGATAATTTCATTTTGAGTTAATGGTCTGGCATTGTGCATAGCTTCTAAATCATCAACCAAAACACGGCGAACGGCTTTAGATTCACGAGCAGCAACTCGAAGAGCCTGCTTTAACGTCATCTCGATAATTTCAATATCAGCGCCATTTTTCTGACCTACAAAAATTTTGTAGGTTTCCCCATCTAACTCATCTTTCACCCGATCAATGAATACGTTATTACGGATTGCATTTTCAGCACACGATCTTCTGGCATTGTTAACCATTATTAACAACCGCTGAGTGTCAATGGTTTTTTCGGTGACAAAATTGAAGCCATTTGCTACATTATTATTAGTCATTAAAAGCTCTCCGTAGAGTTAGTTTGATTGAAGCCAGTAGCCGTTAACTACTGGTTTTCTGCTTTTAGAGCGCCTGCAAGTGCCCTAGAAAATTAATTTGTCATTCGTTACAATGGCTAAGTTGTTTATCTCACGGTAAATAGCACTCAGGAGCCTTAGTTGTTCGCGCAGCTAAGGCTTCGCTATTCCTACGCTGCATTCTTCCGCTGTCCTCTAGCTCTATTCATCCTGTCCTTCAATATCTTCACGATCTCTGCATTTAGAGAGCGGCCATTATTGTTGGATTCTTCCTCATACCATTCCCTAACCTCATCCGGCATCCTCAAGGGATACGGGGGTATTCTTTTCTTATGACTCATTTTTATTTCTCTCTTCTGCATACCAAGCTATAGCCTGATTAATCACTGAATTTTGAGAAATTCCATCTTTTCTAGCCAGTTTACATATCTGGTCTTTCAGGTATTCAGTGGTTCTTAACTGCATCTTTCCGGTTTTCTTTCTTGTGTCTAGTTCTGTGTTCATCATGATTCCTTTTTTTAGATGGAAGGCTAGTTGACTCTAAAGGCTAGTTGCCTCTAAAGGTAATTTAGCACCATTGATAATAAAGTCAAGTAGCCACTATACTTATTTAAGTACATTTTTGAGGTAACAGTTATGAGTAAGTATCCAAGCCAAATACAAGACAAGTTTACCGTCAGATTTCCTGATGGAATGCGGGATGAAATAGCCAAGATTGCAGAAGAAAACGGACGTTCAATGAATTCTGAAATCATTGAAATGTTAAAGTTTTCAATTGGATTTAAAAAAGATTCAGGTAATACTGGATTTGGCATTGCCATTCCTACCAGTGTCACCCGCACAATTCTTTCTCGCAATCCATCTGAAGATAAAACAACAACTTTAGCCTTACTTAAAGAGGCGGCACTCAGCCTTCAGAAAATAGAAAACTTACTTGAAATATCTAACTCTAATGACGATGAACCCAACAAAAAAGCCCCTTAGGGGCTGTTTTGTAAAGTTGGGCGTTTTGAGCTGTTTATAAACTAATTCTTACTTGTGTCAATTTCCTTGCACCAGTTGGTTTGTATGACTATAGATTGGAATCCATTAACAAAAGTCATAGCAGCTCCTAGGTCAATTCCTCCATTATCAAGGTAATTGTATCTAAATGTCATACCCGGACTCCCTGAAATACCTAAAAGATCAGGGTTTTGAAGATACTGTGTACCATCTTTTTCTGGCTTTTGAAGCCTTAATCCTCTGCTGGAGTATGATACTCCGTTTGATAAGACAACTGCCATAGAAGCACTTGAATCATCTATTCTGCCTATTTTTAGCAGCATCCTGCCATTATCAACTATAGTAACTCCTCCATACAAACCAGAATCAACGGCAGTCACGTACTCGCATTTATAAAGCCCGTCTTTTACATAAACGGCGGTGTCATCGTAATTTTTTTCTTCCTGTTTTGTCTGTCGTGGGTGATCAACAATAGTGCATGAGACTGAAGATGCAGCTATCACCAATAATGCAAAGTATTTTTTTATCATGATTAGTTTCCATCTTCAGGTAATTTTTACTGTCATCTGAATTTCTTGGTTTGAAGTCAGTAAGTTATGAAGAAAATTAATCAATCCCAAATTTTCTTTTAAGAACGGATTTGTGTTGTTCGATAAATTCTCTTATTTTCTCCGCCCTTTCGTTTGTTGTGCCCATCTTTACATCATAATCTAGCAGTATTTGGAGCATTTTCTTTCTTTCACTTGCGGTTACTTCCTTTGCATGAAGTTTAAACATAGCTCTAACTGCTGATACAAACTCTTCGCAAAGAACAGGCTCATTGCATTCTTTGCTTAAAATATCTTCGTTTGGCATATAAATAGCATAAGAGATTCCATCCATATTCATTTTTACTTCAGGAATGGTATTATATTTGGGCTTTACGTAAGTTGCTTTATCATCTTTAGCGTTGTAATTGTTTAAAACCTTTTGAAAGTTATTAAAAGCAATTTTATTTTTAGGCTCAGGAAGAGCAGCAGAATTCACTACGCCAGATACTAGCAGTAAAGCAACCGCAACTTTCTTTAACACTCATCACCCCCACATAACAATTAATTTGCTCCAAGTATAACCATCACGCTCAAATAAAACACAGGATAAACAAATTAGTGTTATGCTATCCACATAGATCAACTACTTTGAGGTGCAATGTAATGAGATTAATAAAAGCCGCACTCCTTATAATTGCCACTGTAATAGCATTACCTTCTCTGGCAGCAGAGAATAAAAAATATGAGTCTATGACTTATGCAGGTAATGATTACTATATGGATATTCGCGCTGGGAAAATATATGGCATTTATGATGTACCCAAGAATAATTCAAGTGATGTTGCAGGCTATTGGTTTAATTGCTCTGCCCCCGTTACAGAACGTGTCACTGTTGTTTCTGTTACACCAGACGAAAGAACGATTGAAAAATTCAAGGTTAAAGATAGTAAAGGTGATTATGCAACCTATAATATTTCACCAATCTATAAAGACATTCCTGACTTTGCACGGGGCTATATAAGCTCCCTGATTAAGCAAGATGCCAAAATAAAACTGACTTCTCGTGCCTGTGGCAGCGGCGGCTTCCCTACCTTTGAATCCGTTGAACCTATCAAAAAGTCTTGAGCTAAGCGGAAATCCCGCTTAGCCCATCGATGTCATAATTTGAGAAAGACTTAACCTAGCGGCCTCACCTGCATCAGTTACAGTTCCAGTTATCGTATTTGCGGATGTGACTACATTAATATCTCCGTTAAGGTCTACTTTGACATTATTAGTTGCACCAGCCATAGGCATACTACGTATTTTCTCGGTTTGTGCGAGGAACTCATGAGGGGCGGTCATGTCCATATTTGGGATAATTGGTTGATTCATCCTTGCCTGAAAGTCAGAAAGTGACTGCACAACACCCTGAGCCTTCCGATCCTGTAGTTCTTTTTCCCTGTAGCTTCTGACTCTTTGGATATAATCACGTGTTTCTTTTGGCATATTTTTCATACCAAACTTACTCATATTACCAGTACCCCAATTATATCCAGCCAACATCTTATCTATATCGCCTTTAAATTGCCTGGATAAATCACCGTACATTTTAGCTGCTGCGTCCGATGATTTATACCAATCGAAAACATCATTGCCTTTTAGCCCATATGCTTTGGCTGTTGGTGGCATGAATTGAAATGGGCCTTTAGCACCTTTCTTAGAAACCTCAAATCGATTCCCTGATGATTCAGCCATAGCAACCCCGTATAACCAACCGGCTGGCAGCCCCTCCTTCTTCTCAAGCTCCATAAAATACCCTCTCATGGCATTGAGAGCAGCCTGACCTTTTAGCTTATTGGCATTCGGGGCAACACCGTTAAGTTCATCAAGAGTCATTTCACCGCGCTGAACTTTGCGTTTGCGTCTGTCGAGATCAGGATCGCCGGTTGGAATATCGAGGGTGGTTGGGGTGATGTGGTGGCCTGTTCCCTTGCCACGATTATCTACCCATTCACCATTAACCCATCTGGCATCACCTTGACCTATCGCAGCCATTCCCGCATATTTCCAGTTTGGGGCAGTCCTGAATCGCTGGAACCAGTCATACTCACCAAACACTGAATTAAGCACAGCATCAACATAATCAACACTCGCATATGCCGCGCCAGCAGCTAAACCAACCGCTCCGACTCTCCCTACTGCGCCTAATTTTCCGGCCTTATTACCAACCTTGGCGGCTTGTTTGCCTATCCCTTTAATGCCTCTACCCACTTTAGCGAATGCTTTTAAAATCTTACCTACCCAGCTCACAGCAATATAGGTAGCAAAGCCAGCAAAGGCTGTTTTAAGAAGATTAAGCTCACCATTAGTATCAGTGAACCACTTGCCAATCGTTGTCCCTTTGAACCATTTTTCCAGCTTCTCTAACTGCTCCATGATCCAGACGAATGACTTATGCATTGCGCCCCAGTCAAAGAACGAATCCTTACCTTCTTTCCAGCCTTTGTAGTCGTCATAGAGAAGCCATAACGCAGCAATAAAGGCAAAAATTAAGCCAGTACCAGTGATTAACGGAGCAAACAGAGCCAATACCGCTAAGGCCGCTCTTGCAACAACAGGGATTAAAGTGATACCGATAACCGCAGCCATTCCCTGAAATAGTGTTATGACTGTCTCCCGATTCTTATTCAGGTAGTCAAGAAATCCCGTTACCATCTGAGATAATTTCAGTAAGCGCGGTATCAGGTAATTCGCCACCAGCGTTTTCAACCCTTCCCATTGCTGGCTGAGGACGGCGTTTTGCTCCCTGAGTTTGCGGTTAAGTTCCAGCTCTTCCTTCGTGGAAATAACCAAATCCTTCTGTGCATCCAGCTTTTTCTGAATGGCTTCACGACCTTCTAACAGGGTATTAATCGTACCGTCATCCATCCCCATGTTTTTAGCGATGTTATAGGCTTGTGGGCGCTCCATTTGAGACATGCTGTCAGCCATATCTAACAGAATATCATCCAGATGTCTGAGCTTCCCTTGCGAGTCTACAACCCCGACACCTAGGGCATTAAAGAACGGAAGAATAGAAGCATCACCGACGGTCACTAAATCCCACAGTGACTTATTGAGGTTGGACATCGTAGCTGTCATACCATCAGCGCTGCCACCTGACATTTCAGCGACGTTCTGCCATTTTTTTATGGTTTCCGCGCTCATGCCGAGGTTCTTACTCAGGAAGTAAATCTTGTCATTGGCACTTGATATTTCACCAATCAGTTTCGTAAGTCCTGTCGAAACAAAGATAGTGGTAAACAGCCCGGCTAAGGCTTTGACTGCGCCGTTTATCGCCTTGTCCCAGTCCTGCGTTTTCTCTGTCGTTCCTTTGATATTATCGGAAAAATTCAAGACAACATTGGATGTATTTTTAGCTGACTTCCCCACGTTATCCGTGGATTTAGCCAGTTTTTGGTTAGACTGTTCAAAGTCTGTGGTACTGTCTGCGGCTTCGTTCACCCCATCAGAGAGTTTCACTACCGCAGTGGATGCACCACCAGCCTTTTTATCCAGATCATCAAGCGCTCTGGTTGCTTTGTTAGCATCACTGGCAAAGCTGTTCATATCCAGTTTGAGCGAAACAAGCAATGTATCGACGAGGGTAGCCATTTAGCTCTCCTTTGGGCGTAAAAAAACCCCGCATTGAGCGAGGCTGGTTTTTGGTAATGCAATAAATTATTTAGATAGCACTATCGATAAAAGCACAAACATTGATGGAAATAAAAAGAAGATAGCCAATATTGAAAAGAATACTCTGCTAAATTTTGTTTTAAATATACATGCTGGAACTATAAGACCTAGCCCTATAGGAATAGTAGCGCACCAAAATAAACTAAATAGGACAATATAAGCATCAAAAAGTGAAGCTATTGTTTGCATCATTTCCTCCATGCATATTCTCTCATGCGTCCATTGTCATTCACCAGAATATATCAGCAATACCACTGACTCATTACCGTCTTAACTGAGGTTAATTGCCTGCTTTTTACCACATCAGGCGAGGTGGTTCCTCACTTACCGTAATTAAGGGAAAGTGATAGGTTGGTCGATTCACAATCAAAATGAGGAATAAGAAGAATGGCAAATTATTTAGTTCGAGTTGAAATATATGATGCTGGATATAATGAGTACGAAGAATTACATAAAAAAATGAGAGACCTTGGATTCTATAAATCCATTAAATTCTCTAACGGTAAAAGCCATGATCTGCCAGATGGTACTTACTTTGGAAAGCCTGATTGGGAAAAATCGACTGTCTTATCCAATGTGAAGAGAGTATCTAAACCACTTTCGAAAAAAGACCCAGCAATATTTATCTGCGCATTTACTGATTGGACGGCTTCACTTTACCCATCTAAGCGACCACAATCAACTACTGGCACTTGACCATCTTTAGGTAAGTTGGCTCGCCTGATAGCAATCATATCGGCGACCAACTTTATAGCTTGATCAAAGGTAATACCTTCTTCTTTTGCTAACTCCGATATTACTATTTCAATCCCGCGCACTTTTAAGCGTTCGCGTTGACTTGACCCAACTCTGCCATATTCACTGTCTGAATCACAAAGTTTTGAAAAACCCCTCACTATACTTTCAGCTAGATTCTCCAGTCTGGCTGTTTGTAATTCCTTATGCTCATTATCAATTAAATACGCTTCACGAATAGCGATTGCTTTGTATGTTTCAACTGCTGCGGCTCTCACATCATCTGGTAATTTTTCAAATTTCATTATTCTTCTCCCGTTATTGGTTTAATGTGTCTGCATATTTAACCACCTCAGACGGCAGTGGTTTTGCTACTCCCCAGCAACAAAATCGATTATTATTTAATCACCCCAGCGAACAAAAAGAGAAAATAAATGGCAACGCTGAAAGAGAGACATCTTATGATTATTCGTGCACTAAATAACCCTGACAGGCCGTTACAACCTATCAGTGATGAAAAACTGAATCTTTTGGGTGATATGTTAGGCTGGGATCAAATGGCTGATGACACTCGCTATTTGATGAATATTGGGTTAATTAACCCTGATGCCGTGGGTTTTAGCTTTGACGGTCGCTACACCTTTCGCACGGATTTTATGGCATTGACCGCAAAAGGATTTGATTATGCCAATGTGGATACTATCGGCAGTGAATTAAATGCCGTTACTATCAAGATACACAAAAATACCCTTGAGCAGATTGAAACTATTATTACGTCTGCCAATTTGCCTGAGTCAGAAAAGAAAACCCTTTTGCAATTAGTGAAAGAAAAAGGCGCTGAATCTGTCGTGGGTAAATGTGTTGATACCTTATTCGCTAACGCAGGCACGGTGTCACAAGTGCTCTCTGAGCTGGCAAAAAATGTACTTTAAGCCCATAACGGGCTTTTTATTCCCCCATCCGGTTACACTTGCCCAGTACTGCATTCACTGGGCTAAAGGCATCACTACTGCTTAATGCCGCTATCACACCCGCTTTTTCCGTGCCAATCACATACGCAAAATTGTTGTCATCTCTGGCGACATGATAGCTCACCTCTGACGGACTGCTTGAACCGGCTCCTAAACTGGCGCTCACGTAACCCCATGAGCCGGACGGCCTTACATCAAAAGCCATGCCCGGATGCAGATCAACACCAATGTACTTACCGTCTTCATCCGTGCTGACATTCATCATAGCTTTCGGAAAGTAACCGGACGGAAAGCCCTTGAGGTTTTGCGTATCCTTAAAGATATAAGCGGGGTACATATCACAGAAATAGTTACCATCCCGGATAGCTAACTTACCGTCATCCCCTTTATACACACCGCTATCTGCCAGTAACGTACAGGGGAATAACAGTAAAGCCGCAGCGATTTTCTTGAACATCGGACACCTCACAACAAGATAACCTGTGTTAAGTATAGCGTTTTTGCCTGAATTTAAGGGTGATTGCCTTCCATCTCTTCCTTGAGACGCTTGTTATATTCACTAGCCTGACCGATTTCTATCAGATTCATGGCAGCCTCAAGGCCGTAGACCGTGGCTAACTCATGGTAACTGGCATAGCCGGCGGTCACCACCTGAAAGACTACACTGGACACATTCACGGTCTCCGCCAGTACCCCGGCTTTCAGCGGTAGCCCGGCCTTTAGCTGTTCGAGTCTGAGCCACCGCCTTGTGTGAAAAAATCGATATGAATTGCCAGCGCTTCCTTACGCAACAAGAACAGGGTCTTCACATCCCGGATATCGGCATTAAATTCAATGGCACGGGCATTGCCGCCAGACGGGACGATTTGCACACAGTCCAGCAGTTCATTCAGCAGCGGAATACCGTCTTCAGCCCGGATGTTCGCCAGTGCCTTGATCGCCACATGCGCCATCGCCATCATGCCCATCTCAGGCCGGATATCACCAATATCAACACCGCCGTTGGCAATCGTAAACAGGGCGCGCATCGCCCAGTCATCGGCTTTGACTATCGGCATTTCCGTAATCACAAAGGTCTTACCCGCATCTCGGCCTGATTCTATGGTAATGGTCTTGGAGTTTAACAGTGACATTATGCGATTTCCTCTGCGCCGTTGGTGACCATGTTGAATTTGTAGCTGGTGCCGTCCAGTAGTTTTTTACCACTCGCACCTCCGGTCAGGCTGATTAAGCCCCCCGTTCCCGTGTAGCGTTTTTTGATGGAGGGCATCTCGATGATGATATCGATATAGCGTGACTCCATATTGCTGTTGAAGTCCTTGCGGATATTTTCCAGTACCTGTGTCGAGGGGCTGTTTGCCTCCAGATACAGTGTCCACGGCGTTTCGTGAGGGATGTAGCCGATAGACTGCTTACCATCGACCCCTAACCGGGTTTCCCCGATAGTCACTTCACCGAATTCCCATGCGTTATCCGCCTGAAAGCCCTGAATCGTGACGTAATCGTCATAAATGCCCTGACACCGCAGCATCAATACCGCATTGGCAGAGGTGATTGTGAGCGGGTTATGTCCCATTGGCATGATGGTTTACTCCTTACTGAACATTGATAGAGGGAAGCGTAACCTGCTGGACGCTGCCGCCGTCTGCATACCAGAGTTTCAACGGCAAAGAGCGGCGAAGCCCGCGTGTCTGCGCAGTCGCTTCACCAATACGCAAGCACCATCCCTCGGTTTTAATTTGGGTTGCGGCATCAAAGCCCGCCTCATTGTTAATCTGCTTTTTCTGCTGCTCTGACAATGCAATCCCGCGCTGGATAGCACCAAAGTTCAGCATCTGGTCAATCGGGTCTTTGATAGCCGCACGGTGAATAGCTGCGCCGTTATCGTTGTAGGGAATGCTTTTGAAGTTCGCCAGCATGGTCATGAGAGCAAGCTGCAACTGGCTGTTCAGGTAGATCTGATTAACGTAGCTGTCCAGCCACTTGAACTTACCGGATATTGACCCCGGATAGGCAAAGATAAAGCGGTCATTCGCCGTACCGTAAGCCCCGTAAAAATTGAATTTCAGGCGCAGTAACTCATCCGCCAGTGCTTTGTCATTAACAGAGGGTTTCAGTCCTTCCTGACGGCGGAAGGCAAAGTTAGTCCGCCCGTTCAACTCATCAAAGCTCAGGCAGGCCGGATAACCACAAACAAACGCGCCGTGCGTGTGATCACCAAACATCAGGTGCGTGCCGCCAATATCCGACTCGATAATGGTATTAGAGATAACTTCCAGCACGACTTTCTCGCTGCTGTCGGAGTACAACACATGGAGATAACGATCACCTTGTAATGTCACCCATTTAGCAATCGCGATTCTTTCATCCGTACTGAAATTACCGAGTGCCATGACAGAGACAAAATTACTGGTCTCTTTGGTAATGCGGGGCAGCAGTTCTTCAATGGTATCGGCATTGATACCGTCGTTTTTCTGTGCGCCCGTATCTTCGCTCAGCCCCATGTAGTCGGCTAAATCCCCGGTGCCGAATCCAATCGTACCGTCGCTGCCTTTCTTTGCGCCCTCAATGGAGAAGGTACGACTACCAGAGTCATACTTACAGACCCCCGCTTTCGCGAGTGAGGCTGAGACCGCTTCTGCCAGCGCAGAATAAGACTTGATGTTGTCAGGCGTGATAGTGACTACCTGACGTTTTCCGTCAATCTCCAGCGCCAGTCCTTGCGGAACGTGGTTAAAGTCACGGACGGGCATTTTGCTGCCCACCAGCTTAGCGGGTTGATCGCTAGTCATCATGGACGCGATGTACAGGGTTTCAGGCCGGGCAGTAGAGCCGACAAAGCCTGCAAAATAAACCTGCGCCGCTTCGTGCTCCTTGGATTTTGTGCCGAAAATATCAGCGACTTGTTCTGCATCGCCAAAGGCTTTGACGCCCAGCATCGCACTAGGGGTTTGTTTGGTAATAAACAGCGCGTTCAGTGCCAGAGGATTGCCGCCCGTGCCAACGACACCGGGCAGGACACTGACAATGTCACTTGCCGGAATAGTGTTCATGGAGATTCCTTAAATAGAATTGAGATCGAGAGAAAATGAATCAGTGTTATCCACTGAATAGGTGATTTCAGGGTTGTATTGCAATTTCACTTCAAGCATGACGCGGTTTTCGTACTGGTTCGCCTCGTTGACCAGTACCATTTTTCGCGGTGCCTCACTGTAGAGGGGCTGGCATTTGTCCAGTCGAGCCGTGGTATAACTGGACTGCCAGAGATTAGCGACTACCCTTGCCCGAGAATCCGCCTCCTCGCCGTAAAAATCTAACTGCATGGACAGTTCAACAGAGCGTTGCGCCGTGATGGTTGAAACTTCGTGATGGTAATAATTAGCGGTATAGTCAATATCACGCTCAAACAGAACGTGCATGACAATACCGTCAATAGGCGCGGGGGAATCATTGATATACCCGATAACCACTTCACATTGGAATAACGCAATGAGGTACTGCCTTATCTCATTGAACAAATCCCTGTGCGTGACTGTTATTGTCGCCATAGCAGCACCTTGACCCATGTCGGATAAGATTCAATCACCTGAGTGACATTCCACTCAGAGACTTCATTTTCCCCGTAAGCGGCAAACCTTATCCGGTCAGACCCTTTTTGCTTGGCGCGCCGGATAGCGGAGATTTGCCCCCGGGCATAAGCGTAGATGTACTGACCTTGCTGGTTAATCACCCCCAAATGCTCTAAATCCTGCGTACTGAGGCTTTGAAGCTGCACAGTGATGTCATGCTCGGTATATTTGGGGATCTGCTTGCCGGAATCTGTCACTGTGTAGCCCTCGTTTGTGCGCAGAACCGCACTGATATTCGGGTTAACGGTGGTAATGAGGTTATTGGCAATGCCCCTGACATCAATCATCATTCACCTCATAGCCGAATGAGCGTGACAATTGGCTTGTATCCACCAACGGATGGTTAAATCCTTTTTTCGCTGCTGTTGATGGGCTATTAGGCGGCTCCGCCCATGACAATACAGATGTTTGCAATTCATCCACAATTCGCTCACCCAACCGGGACATAGCCTGTTTGACATCACCGCCATCGCGTTTAATGTCTTTTGCCAGTACACCAGACCATTCTTGCTTGCCATTCGCCAAAACGGTTCTAAAGAACGGACGAGGGGGAATATTGATGGTATGCGCTGGAACAGAGTGATCCGTGGCGAAATTGGATTTTGAGGCTTTAACAAAGCGCCCTTTACTGGCGAAAGCGCCGTCTGGATTCATTTTGCGGTAGATTGTGGTCGTCTTTTCAGGCACGTTAATCGACGCACCGTACTCATTGAGATAACCTACCGTGGCAACAGGTGTACCATCAGAATACGTTGCCGATTCGAAAATCCCGGCCTTTAGCTCAAGGTTGCTACTTTCCAGATATTTACCCAACACTTTCTGTAAGGATTCACTTAACTTATTGGTCATATCACCTCCTGACACGAATGGGCATCTGACCTATGACATAGAGGAATGAGCGGTAACGTGCGGTAAGTTGCCAATATTTCGCCCCGTAGGGAGTTTGGGTATACCATTTCTCCGCATCGGATGTCGTGCCGTAATCCAAAGAGACAGATACACTGCCTTCGGTCGCACTGGATGCCCTGCCAACGGCACTATTGCCTGCATCAAGGGTATTTTGCAGCGTAGCCATATGCGCCATAAGTAGGTAAAGCAACATCTCACGCTCTTTCAGGTTCTTGACACAACTGGACTTCGTGTTGTTTAACAGCATGGCAGCTTCCACGAAATACATATCCAACTGCTCATCAGTGGCCTGAATGCCAGGGTAGATTTTCCGCCATTTGGGAATATCCAGGCTGACGACACCATCATCAGCATTATTTTTTGCCTGCTGGTTTAGATAGGCTATCTGTGACATTCTGCCCATATTGCCCCCTTAAGATGCTGGCTCAACCTCTTTCACCTGCTCAGGCTGAATGCGCTCAGTGCCGGATTTGGTTTTCTGCTTCTCTTTGGCTTCGGCTTTCGTACTGGCTTCCTGCTCATGGGCAAAAATCAGGCCATTGACCACTAGATCTCGACCTTGATTTTCAGTCAGCCACGCTTTCCAGAGTTCCGCATCAACACCGTAAGTCAGTCCGAAGCCATGTTCATCAACCACATTGCGGGCAAAGCCATTAATGATGACCTGCTGCTCACCCACTTCCAGATAGAGGCCATTCGCCAATTTACACGCGATAACTACCGTAGACATATTTCACCTTTGAAATAAAAAACCGCCCGCAGGCGGCTGAAAATGATAACGAGACTCAGGACACCAGCATCGAAGCGATAAACTGTGGACGATAGACCACCGCCCCGAAAGTACCCTGTGAGCGCTTCTGTTTCCAAGAGGACGTTTCCTGTACCATCGGATGTACGCGCATTTTCTCAGTAAAGCCCAAATCCAGAGTTTTCTGGCCTTCGTACTCCTCCACAACCAGTCTCACCAACTCACCCGCACTGGTTGCCATCTCAGGGATGCTGATGATCTTCAGGTTAGGGAAGTTCTTTGTTAACTGGTCTGAAACGTTAACGTTGTACTGGTTGGTTTTGGTAAGCTGGACTTCCATTTCGGGTGACAGCGTCATCTTCATAGCAGTATTGCGATCAATCAGGCCGCTGGTTTGCTTAACCAATTGCTGATAAAGCTTACGGATAGACTCATAAACCCCTTCACCATCCAGTTTCTCCCATGATTGGGAAGCGATATTCGGCAATAAGCCGGGGTCATTCAGGTAACCGTAGTTTTCCAACCCAGCAACACCATAGAGATACGTCTTGTTCTGGAACTTATTCAGGGTCAGTACAGCAGCTCGCTGTTTTGCTGAGGCCCAGTCCAGTTTAGCCGCACCTGCCATCTCCATTTCTCTCTCACCCACGCGGACAAAAGTCTGGTAGTGATACGGCTGGCGACTAGGCCAGTTGACGTTAACGCCTGTCAATCCGTTATTGTTATAGTCGCCATAGGTAGAGGTTTCACCCGTTGCCTCAACGACAGGAAAAGCGGCTGTTTGAGTCAGCCAATCGCCCCGCTTGACCTCCTGAAAGGCTTCCGCCATACGCATCGGCGTAACCAAAACATCAATGACTTTCGGATCAATGAAGGTGGTAAATAGTGACAAGATACCGGCGTTTGGCGCTGTCACCATCGCGCTATCCATTGCCATATGGCGATTCTGGTTAGTCAGTTCCTGTACCTGATAACCTGTGTTAAATACGACACCTGCGCGTCGTTCCAATGCATTTAAATTCAATGGCATGATTTTTCCTTACAGAGAACTGGACATTTTAGTCAGGCCAGAAGTCACCGTCTTTGCTACACGGTAAGGCGTAGCCTCAAATGCTTTATCATTCGGGTCAATGGTATCGACGGCTTTTGCTTCGCCTGTGTTGACATCGGCGACAATAAACTGCCCCAGCCTTCCGCCCTCAACCAGATTGACGAGGTAATCACCGCCAGACATCAGAGTGACTTCTCGCCCTTTAGGAATGACCATTGATGCCTCAGCGCCGTACTGGTCGATGATTGCCTGATTGTTGCGATGAACGAACCCTAGGATTGAGCCAGATGTTTTAGTGTTTAGCACCAATCCCTTATCGTCAGCCCACGCAAACAGACCCACGATAACCCCCGTAGAACCGGCCTTGAATTGCCCTTCACCGGCCACTACGGAGAAATGCGGGTTGGCGGAAGCAAAATCACCGGCTACTCCAATTGGCAGGTCGTTATTCATTCTTGTTTGAAAACCGCTCATGATGTCTCCTTAACCGAAACGAGCTGTTAATGCGTCATCAGCAAATGAATCATGATCCATTGCGACACTAGGTTTTGCTGCTGATGTCTGATTACTCAGTAGCATACCGACCATTGATTTGTACGCGCTGGTATGAATACCCGTAGTATCAATGCCTTTCTGCTTCAGTGCGTAGCCGTAAACCTGCTCAGCACTGTCCATTGCCACCACGCCTACCAGCGGCTTAACATCTTCACGGGCTTGGAACAGCGCAGTCACACGTTCAACTGCACGCTGTTCAATCATAGCGGCATCCATCGCGGGTTTATCGTCCTTGTCTTTCTCATCTTTGGCTTTATCGTCCTCATTATCTTCGGCGCCTTTCTCCTCAAGATGGTTATCCTTAGCACCTTCCGGTTTACTGCCACCTTCAGGGGCTTTAGGGTCGGTATCTTTTGCACCTTCGGGCTTCTGCTCGTTATCATTGGCATTCTTAATCACATCAGGATCGCTATCCTGTGCTAATTGTGATGTTACTGCCGTGATAACGGCTCTCAGGCTTTCTTCTGATAAATCAGCATCCATAGCCAGTGCTTTTTTGATTTGTGCGGCAATAATCGGACTCGCACCTTTCTTCAATTTCATCTCTGTCTCCAAATCGACTGTTTGATGGTCTGCTACAATTGCGTCTCGCCCGATCCTACCGCGCTCGACTAAAGCAACGTGGTTCCCGTAGATATTTCTCATTACCCCGTCATAAGGTTGCCCTTCGAACTCTCCGGCAGTCATATCAGGCGTATAGCCATACCCAGCCGACAGCTCCTGCATCTTCCGGCTTTCAATGAGATCAATGGCGTAACCGTCCCACACGCATAAGTCGCCATACAGCACGCCATCTTCAAAGGAGATGTCAGAGCCGATAGCACCGATGGTGTATTCTTTCTGAGGTTTATCTGAATCGACGGGGATATGTTTAATGAGAAGCTGTTTCTTGCTGAATGTTTTTGTTGCTCTTTCCAGTTCCTGAGGGTCTCGCAGTAAGTAATACACCCTCTCTGGTTCTAATCCCAAACCTTGATAGTTCGGGATTTCCTGCCCCCTATAGGGGTTAATAGCCGCCTTTGACAGAATGGTACGTTCGACAATTAAATGCCCGTTACCATCTTTACTGCGCATTGATCTATCAAAGGCCAGCTTATCCGTCATTGGCATAGCGGCCTCTTTGTTTAAAACGGTAATATCGCCTTACTGCCACATCGACAGTTAATTGCCTGACCGGGCAATACCCATTCACCATCCAGATACAATCCTTTATTGATGTCGAATTTTTTTCCGTGTGCAGTTAAATGTGACGGTCTCGGCTGTTTCCCAGCGTGGGAATGAATCCAGATAGCCTTGGTGATGCCCAGTTCTTTACGCCTTGACTGCTCGATAACCGCATGGGCTTTTGCAGACTGGTCACGGGCAATGAGTTTTGCCCGATTTCGTGTGACATCAAAATCATGCTGTAGGTTTTGGGTCAGGGAAGCGAGGTCGTACCCGCCCGTCACAGACTGCCAGACATGCTGCTGAACCTTACCGAGATACTCAATACCAATAGATTTAATCAGCCCGACATTCTCACCCATCACTGCCCTGAGCGCGTTCAACGTTTGTGCGTTATTCTGCATCCGGACAGTAAACCCACGCTGTCGAAGCAAGGTGGCAAACCGGACATCGAAATTACCGACTGACTTATCAACAAACTCTTTCGCGATATCCTGAGACAAGGTATCCAGCCGGGCATTCCACCTATCAAGCAGATAATCAACCGCGTGAGCTATCCAATCTGAGATGCCATCCTGAGCCAGTTCTACCTGTGCTTTTTCCCTGAATTCACGCACCAGAGCCGTGTCCACTTCCCTTCGAATGGTCTGAATAATGTCCATCAGGGTGTTGTAGTAGCGGTTTTCAATGGCAGTGCTTGGCTTGATTTCCGGCATGACATTATGACCGGGCGTTATCGGTCTCAGTGTCGTCTTGGTTGCCATAATCAGGAACTCCGAACGGTGACGGGATTATCTTCTTCGGGTCGATAAACCGCAGCGGGTTATCTTCATCAGCGGCAACATATTGTCTGGCCTCTTCGCCATCAATCACCCCTGACTGATGATAAATTTGCACCATCTCCGCTTTGGATTTCTCTGTCGCTGCCCGCTGTTCATCGGTCAATTGGTGCAGTGAGTTGAACTCAAAATAAAGCCCTTCATCAATAGCCCCGAACAGGTGAAGCTGAAGCAATTTCAGAATGATAGTCATCTGTGGCAGTAAATGCGCGCTTTGTAATGAGGCGATATAATCGGCATAAACCCGTATCTCACCATCGCTACTGGCGTTCAGTCCACTAGGCGTAATACCCAACAATTTAACCAGCGGCGTATGACTGGGGGCTGCCATTTGCTCCTGCGCCTGTCGCTGCAATGCATCCAGTCCAGAGAGCGGCGTATTAAACTGGAAAAACTCTTCCTGATTCTTATCGAGCAGCATCAGGTTACGGTTATCGCGGTACAATGAGAACATGGATGCCCTCATCTTGATATCCGCACCATCTTCACCGTTTAATATCCCCTGCATATTGGTCGCCAGCCCTGTCAGCGAGAAAGAATGTATCAACTCACTGATCGCATCCGTGGTACGTTGCCATCGTTCCACATAGGGCTTCATAAGCTGCAACATACTCACGCCGCTGAAGTTATAAGCAGGCTTTAGGATGTCAGACACAGGCCGCATGATTAATGTCATAAGCCGGTCAGCATGAACCTCTTTACCTAATACGAACCACTGGGACGGCTTAAAGAAATCATCTGCCATCGGATCATGGGCATTATACAGGCTCGGTGTTGACCAAATCGGCTCAACCAGACTGAACCCCTTAAGAGTACCTTTCTTTACCCCTGTGGAACTGATAACCAGAGGTAAGCTGGTTTTATCTTCATGCCCCTGAATATCAATAAACAACTGAGAACGACCGAATATCATTTCGTTCTCAATGTGCTTTCTCATCAGGTCACGGATTTTTAATCGTTCCATTTCAGCAGTGATAGTGGCTATTTTGTCTGTTTTATCTTCACCATCATTCACCTTTCCGCTACTGCGCGCTTTAACTTCGCCCCATTCCCGTGTCATCTCTTTGGCTGTGGTTTCAGGGACACTGCGATAGTCACTGGACTGAGACATCACCGCCAGAGTGGGATAGCCGATAAAGCCGGTATAGAACTGCGGGGCAAAGTTTGCGTATTCATACACACCATTACAGGCGCTATCCATTGCAACCGGTGCTGTTTTCCCAGCGGGAACGACAGCAGGATGAATGGCAGGTGGTTCAATTTTAACTAGCTGCTCTGAAGGCTTGCCTTCCTCCAGCATCTTCTCAAGCGTACGCTCATAGACTTTCGCCTGTTCAAGTCTCTTTTGAGCCTGCTCAGTCTTGGCTTTTTCAATAGCCAGCTCACGCTCCAGCTCTAACAGGCGCTGCTTTTTATCAGATTTAAACCAGTTCATTTAGATACCCATCAGAGCATTAGGATTAATGCGAATACCTGCGTTAACCGTGGCGAAGGCCATAATGAACGCATCCGCTTTGTTAGGGCTTGGAATGCCGCGCTTTTTCATGTCTTTCTTGCTTTCGACTTTGACTCGTCCATTGTTGTCATAGTCAATTTGAGGACGTGATAATTCTGCCTTGAGGTATGCAAGGTCTTTCATTTCTTTTGATAGGCTAATTAGCTGATCTACCGGGAACTTGTCACCGTATTCAACCGCTCGCCAAGTGTTATAAAAACGGTTAGCCACTATCATCCATTGCTGGGCTTTAAGGTTGGCAAACATGTCTTTATTGGTCTTGCCGGGCATATATTGATTATCGGGGTTCTCAACAGACGCTCCTGCATTGAACCCCACCGTTCGGACTCGCTGATCCTTGCGGTTGAATTGCGCTTTAACACCTGCCCCTACACCAATACTGTCAAAGATGACCGTATCAACTCCGTTCCTGAACGCGTAATCATAGACTTTATCAGCACTGTAAATCACATCCTGACCTCGCCACTCGTCGACCTCAAGCGCAACAGAGCCATGCCTTAAAACAGTAGCATTAGCATCTTCCCCATCATCAGCCACATCAAATCCAACAGACTTCCGCCCCGTTGCTTCAAACCCAAGCTTAATATGCGCATCCACTGCCGCTTCAATCCATGCGGGCTTGATGATTGCCAGTACGGAATCAGCAACCGGCTCACCTTCCCATATATGCCGATAGAGATCGTAATCACGTATCTTGCACTCTTCCATTTCCTGTTTAAGCACTTCAGGAAACCACGGATTTTCAGACCAATTGACTTTAAGCGCGATGCTGTCTTTTTGTGGCTCAACAATGAATCGCTGATAGGTATCATCCAGAATGTTCTTCGGGTTAAACGATACCCAAATTTCAGAATTAGGCTTTCGGATGGTAGGGATTAAAATATCCCAGCTTTCCTTTGTTACCGCCTCTGCCTCTTCCATCCAGCAGATATCAATCCCTTCGAGCGATTTAATTTTGGTGGTATTGTTTTTGATGCCGTAGAACATGAATTCAGAATTCGTTATCAAATGCCGAATAGATTTTCGCTGTATTTCAAACTCGTTCTGATACCCTTCACGGTAAATGGTATCCTCAAGCAACTTAAGAACAGAGTCTTCAATACTGTTCTGTAATTCACGCCCACAAAGGAATCGATAAACACCACGCCGGGCAATCTCTATCAACAATCGGGCGATTGACCATGATTTACCACTCCCTCGCCCCCCATAAGCAATCTTATAGCGTGCCGGGCTGATAAAGGGTCGAAAAACAGGGTTGATTTGTGTCATTGCTCATCATCAAAGAGTTTTTTCAACGGTGGCAGGACATGAACATCAACAGCACCCTCGACGCCATGATCAATCTTATCCCGCCAGTTATCCTTCTGCCGGTTCTTGAGCCAGAATATCGCGGCGGTGGTGTCGGGTGGGTAATGCTTAGTTGTAGGCGTAATCACAATCTTACCTTCAACCACCCGAATATCATCCTCTGCGTGCTCATAGCCCGTTGCCCTATGAAAGAGCTTTGCAGCCACCTCACCGTCAGCAACCTGTTTCCCCTTTTTTAAGGACTCCAGAAACTCAGGATGATCATGTTTCCAGTTATTTAATGTGGACTCGCTGACCTCGAAAAAATCAGCCAGTTCCTTATCGGTGTAGCCCAACAAGCACAATTTGCGTGCCTGCTCGGCGTACGCCTCTTGGTATTTAGTTGGGCGTGCCATTTTCTTTCCTTATTCAGTCACTGCATAAGACTTGATAGCAATAACTCTACTGAGCGGGATGGTGATAGTGTCAATCCCGCTGGCATTTTGATAGACGGTTAAATAGTCACCATTGCGTGGATTGAATGGTACTTCGTATTGGCTATAACCAGTGATAATTTCACTTGCTGTGAATATTTCAATTTTCCACCACTTTAGGAATCTTGGCCTAATTGAATTAGGCTGTTTATGCTCAGACATATTTACCTCTCTTTGGTTGAATTCAGAATAAATAACTGGTTCGGTTTATATATCCCGCTGTTTGAGCGAGACCCCACCCGCCCAAAACTTACACAAAACTCTATCAAGCACCCGTTTGAGGATGCTTTGTGGAATTTTGTATTTTTACTTCTTAGGTTTCTCTGCCGAATACTTACTTGCCCATGCCTTAGCGATACTCAGGCAATCATCAAACAACTTACCTTTCCGGCTGGCTGAGGCTGAACGGCGATAGTGCTCCTTTGCCCGGTCACTTGCCATACCTGCAATAGATGAAGAAAAGCCGAGCTTGATTAACTCGGCCTGTACGTTCTTCTCGATAAATTGTTCGTGATTCATGCGGGTTCTCCCTCGTCATCAGGGAAGTCATCAAGTCCCGGTAATGTAAGCTGAGTAAGCTGTAATGCTAATTTTGTGGCATCCTTAATGCGTTTAATATCCCTTTTCCGTTGAGCCATCAAACCGCTACCCTTTTGACCTCGATGCTGGAAAGAAGCTTTATCAAAAGCAGCTATTAAGTCATGCATCTTTTGACCAGTAAGCTGAACCATCGCAGTAACATCAAGTGCACCGATATCAATGTTTGATTCTTTCTCAGCGAGATCCAGTAACCAAATGCGAAGTTCTTTGGCTACCTTAGTTCGAGAGAACATACCAATCAGATATGCACCACGAAGAGAGTACAATCTGATATCATGCAAAAGATTGTCGTAACCCATTGATTCTTCCGTGGTCCTCACTTTGGCAGTAGTGCTCATGCTCTCGGTAAATTCATCTTTATGCCTACTATAAAGGTTTGCCACCTTCTTGCTGTCTTTGTAACCAAGCAATTCAGCCAGATGCTCACCTGTAAACCAAATCTTCCCGTCCTTATTGTCAAATGGAACGATTTCATGTTCTTTGAAAGTTAATGCTGTACTCATAGGGTTTAGTTCCTTTTAGTGATAAACCTTGCGCTCAGGAATCACCAGCCCAAAGAGGGTTAACCAGACCACTACTGGTATTCCTCAAGGCTTATCCTGAAAGGTTCTTTGGTATTTTTACGTCGAGCGAGACGCGGTGAAATTCAGATACAAAAAAGCCACCACGGATGTGATGGCTTGGGGTACTCCTTTAACCACTCAGGGAATGGGTAAAGAAATATTGGGTTTAGTTTCAGGTGTTAATCCATTGTTAAGCATTATTCGCTTGTTGTTACGGTGTAATGGGTTTATCAGGTTCCGTGATGATAACGTTGTAAACGATGCGGAGAATAACTATGAAAAAGTATCTTCTTCT
>NZ_CAWNQH010000079.1:0-38700 GCF_963876495.1 Xenorhabdus sp. KJ12.1 | reverse complement strand
AAGAGCATGTAGACCCCTTCAAGGGGTAGGCCAAAGCAGCAAAGACACTTAGCTTGAACGAAGAGAAAGCCGCGTCATTTAGGCGCAGTCGGTAACAAGTCCTTATAGGGCAAGAGCAAACCACCCGTTATACGGGTGGTTATGATTGGAAAAATGGCATTAGATGAAAAAAATTTTTACTGATATTTCAACAAAAGACAAACACTCTTACAGTAAGCAAAATAAATATTTATAAAAAATACCTTACATTTAAAATGTGATACCTTTACGTTTTTTATAATAAAGGGAAGATAAGTCGGGAACTTAGCATCTTTTTCTTCTGATTAGCCATTTAATGATAAAAAATGTTCCCCCACACTGATGACATATGCAATAATGGCATCACATTCATTTTTAACGCTGCAATACAATTCATATATAGACCAAACTCAAGTTGCAAGCATAAAGCCGGCGTATAAACACTATGATAGATAACTATGTGTAAGATGCTATGTAAGTGAGTACTGCTAACAGGGCAGCCAGCAAAAAAGTAGCAATTTGAAAGAGGGTAGGTATATAATGATTTGCATGCCTATTGCTATAACATTCACTATATTAGTATAATTCAATATATTCAATGACACATGCGTTTACACCCACCTTTTAGCTGATAGCTAGCCTTTGGTCGAAGCATGAAGTAAATTGGCAATCGTTTAAATGAACTGGTGGTGAACAGAAAAACAGAGTTTTATTATTAATAAATAATAATCATGTTTTGATAGGCTTAATTTTAAAAGAACGACTATAATAATTGATATGTATAAGCCTTAGTTCAAATAAGCCGTGCGTTGTTTACGGGAGGGTGTTTATGGATGAATATTCACCAAGAAGACATGATATTGCGGAATTAAAGTACTTATGTGAAAATTTAATTCACGAAGCATTTTCAGTGTTGAATCGCACTGATAATCATTGGATCAATGATCTGACTTCCGAAAAAAACTTAAGACTAAACGAATTGATTGAGCACATTACGGCGTTTGTCTGGAGTTTTAAAATTAAATATACTGATAACTATAATCTCAGTACCTTAATTGATAAATATCTGGATGAAACATATAATTTGTTTGGTAGTGATAAGATAAGCTTTGTTGAACTAACAAACTGGCAAAGAACAAACGAACACTTAACGAGTATTCTACTACATGATTTGAACGCTTCTTTAAGCAAAATCTGATAAATATATTCTTAACCATTTTTATACCAAATAAGATAAGGCGACCATGACTAAAACTGACTATCTGATGCGTTTGAGAAAATGCACTTCTATTGAAACGCTGGAACGTGTAATTGAAAAAAACAAATATGAGCTTTCGGACGATGAACTGGAATTGTTCTATTCCGCAGCTGACCACCGTCTGGCTGAACTGACCATGAATAAACTCTATGACAAAATCCCATCGTCTGTCTGGAAATTTGTTCGATAATACGTTGTCGTGATCAGATAGGAAGTAGTGAAGGCCGGTAACTATTATCGGCTCCCCATATATTGGTTATTTCTTGATTAAACTGAATATGGGATGAGAATAGCGGACCGAAAAAATGGGTGAGGGCTCTATCAGCGACATCCCAGCACACACATCCCCTGCTATGGCTGCTTCTTTCCAGATCTGACCAAGTTAACAAGTTAGCATTGCGGGAGAACCAATAGAGCCCTCATTGACGTTTGCTTTCAACTTCAAAGCGGCGCTCATTATCTTGCATACAATTAAAAATAGCAAGCCACTCTGGTCTAAATGTCTATTTATTATCCATAACACAGACTCAGTGACAACTCATTTATTTGACTGAGTCGCATTACCGTGATGTTAATTGCAGACTCTACGCAGGAGCCAGAGCGGTTATGTATTTTTGCTATACCCAATGAATTTTTAAGTTCATCAATAGTGACCAAAGAGTCCCCCCGATAACATAAATAACCGAGTCGTATGTTGATACCAGCGTAAATGCCCCCAGCAAAAGAAGCAACCAGGAAAGGTGGAGAGTATAATTCATGAAAATTATAATCATGCTCTTAATTAAAATAACAAATAAAATAGTTTAATAAGATTACTCACTAGCGACTTTCTATTTAAATAGATTTAAGCAACACCATATTAAAAAAATGATATTTAAAGAATTACGCTTAAAAATTTATTACTCAGGCATAGCAAAACAATCATTAAACTAAATAACCAACCAATAAAAATGACTAATACGACTATAAATATAACAATCAATAAATAAATTCGGTAACATAAAATATCAATTGAAAATTATGTATATCAATGGATTTCATCAGGTTTTAAGTAATAAGAGAACAAAGAGTTGACCGGAACCAGCCAAAGACTGGCCTCCGGTAGAGGCTAAAGCCTCTAATTAGTCTTTAGGAACATTGTAGACAGCTGTATGCTTTGCAGGAAAAACAACACATCAATTGTAGGCACTTTCTCCATGTGCAGTAATATCTAACCCTTCTCTTTCTGATTCAATACTGATACGTAACCCGATTGCCTTATCAGCAATCTTGAATGAGATGTAAGCGGCTACAGCTGACCAGACAACACACACCAAGATGCTAACCGCCTGTACACCAATCTGTCTAAGCATCGTCATACCTTCCGCAAAACCGGTCCCGCCCAAAGTAGATGCAGTAAAAATACTCGTTAATAAACAACCAATAATGCCGCATACGCCATGAACACCAAAGACATCACAGACATCATCGACACGCAACCAGCGTTTTAATACAACAACGCCCCACAAGCCAGTGATACCAGCGATTATACCAATCACCAGAGCCCCCCCAATGCCAACAGTCGCAGCTGCGGGAGTTATGGCAACAAGCCCTGCAATACAGCCAGAGCATGCACCTAAAAGGGAGGGTTTATTGCGGAATATCCATTCTGAGAAAACCCATGACAACACGGCTCCTGCCGTTGCTGCCATTGTGTTCACAAGTGCCAATGCTGCAATAGCATTTACTGCTCCAGCCGAGCCGACATTAAATCCAAACCAGCCAATATAAAGGATCGCCGTGCCAATAAAAGTCATAGGCAGATTATGCGGTTTAAAGGATTCCTTGCCAAATCCAGAGCGTTTCCCTAGTAAGTAAGCACCAACTAAACCTGCAACAGCGGCGTTAATATGCACGACTGTTCCACCAGCAAAATCTAGAGCTCCATCCTGAGCCAGCCAGCCACCACCCCACACCATATGAACCATAGGAATATAAGAAGCAGTAAACCACAATACTATGACAATCAGTAATGCAGAAAAACGGACTCTTTCACACAAGGCTCCAACAATTAAAGCCACAGTAATACATCCAAATGCCCCCTGAAAAACGACATAAATTAATTGATAAAAACTACCACTCAAATCAGTGATGGATATACCTTTCAGCATAACTTGCTTAAACCCACCGAAAAAAGGATTTCCAGCTTCAAAAGAAAGACTATAACCATAAATAATCCAAAGAACCCAAACGATTGAAAAACTGACAATCACTTGTGACATCAATGACAAAACATTCTTACGGCGCAACAATCCACCATAAAATAAAGCTATACCGGGTATAGTCATAAAAATCACAAGGATTGTATTTATCAGCATAAATACAGTATCAGCTTTATCTACCGAATTCCCCGCCGCAAAAGCATAAGAAGGAACACCAGCCACAAGGCTGGCCATAATTAATAGCTGTTTTCTCATTTCTCTTCCCCCATTCACAATGCCGCGTCATTAAATTCACCTGTCCTGATCCTGACGGCATGCTGTAATTCAAAGACAAAGATCTTGCCATCACCCATTTTTCCCGTGAAAGCAGCCTGCTTTATCACATGAATAATTTCTTCTACTCGTTCATCATGAGTGGCAATATCAAGTTTTACTTTTGGTAGGAAGTTGACACTGTACTCAGCTCCCCGATAAAGCTCTGAATGACCTTTTTGACGACCAAAACCCTTTACTTCAGTGATAGTCATGCCCTGTATGCCTATATCTGAAAGGGCTTCCCTTACCTCTTCTAATTTAAAAGGCTTAATGATGGTAGTGATCAACTTCATATCTCCCCCGCTTTTTATCTGTACTTACCAAATAGTATTTACAAGAATGAATTACAGGAGATAATTGCAAAGGGAATGCCAAAAATTAAAAGTTATTTTTAGTCAAAAAGTTATAAATGAATTGTACTGAAAGAAGATGTAAGAACGGGAGTAACCTGTTCAGCCACTCCCGATATGCACACTAAATGTGCAGAGGTTCGTTTAATGTTTCGCCTACTTGTTGCAGCTGATACATCTGGTAATAACGGCCACGCCTTTCCAGTAGCTGTTGATGCTGCCCCTGCTCTACAATTGCACCACGATGCAGCACAAATATGGAATCAGCCTCAACAATCGTTGAAAGACGATGAGCTATAACTACCAAGGTTGTCTGTTTACGGATCAGCCGTAATGCCTGTTGAACGGATTGTTCTGTTCCTGAATCAATATTTGCTGTAGCTTCATCCAGAATCAGAATTTGTGGTGTTTGCACCAAGACACGGGCCATTGCCAAAAGTTGTTTTTGCCCGGCAGAAAGCGTATTTCCCTGCTCTCCCAGTCTTGAATAAATACCTTCCGGTAATTTGCGTACAAATTCTGCCAGTTGCACCACTTCAAGTACCTGCCAGACTTTTTCCTCACAAATATCTCGTCCTAACGTGATATTATCGAAAAATGAGGTAGCCAGAATAACAGGATCCTGTTGAACCATTGCCACACCATTGCGCAAGGTGGTGTGAGAAAGCGAAGATACCGACCGCCCATCAAGATAAATCTCACCACTCTGCCATGGATAATACCCCATCAGCAAATTAGCCAATGTACTTTTGCCACTTCCAGTATGCCCAACTAAAGCAATAAAACCCCGTGATGGTACATGCAGATTGATATTATCTAACACAACTTTGTCATTACGATAAGCAAAGCTTAAATTTTCAACATCAATTCTGCCACTCGCTAGAATCTGTTTATCAACACCATACTTCTGCTGAGGGCTATCCATTAATTCAAAAACGCGTTCACCTGAAACCACCGCCTGCTGCAATAACGACTGCTGCGCTGTCAGTTCAATCAGTGGCTCATTCAAGCGCCCAAGGTAACTGATAAATGCATACAATACCCCTACCCCAATAAAGTCTGTTCCCTGAAAACCAAACAACAGCAATAAACCACACAATACTGCAGCAGAAAACAGGCTCAATAAAGGCCTTAACAGAACGCCATCCAAGCGCAATGCTTGCATTCGCGCCTGATAGTGAGCCCGATTAGTAGCAAACAATTTCTCACCAAAGCGCGCCTGTTGACGAAACTGCTGGATAACAGTCATACCATTAATGGCTTCATTAAACACATTATTAATATCAGCAAGGTATCCTCTTACCCGCCGAATAATAGGCGTACTGAAACGCTGATAAAGTATCATGACCAGAAAAACAGCAGGGAAGATAGTCAGCGCAACACTCGCCATACGCCAGTCTAAAAAGAACATTGCCATTAGCATTGCGCCAATCAGTGCAACGCTACGAAAAACCGTAGGAATGACATTCACAAACAGATCTTTGATAACTTCCGTATCATTTGTCACACGGGAAATTAACTGCCCGACAGGTTGGTTATCAAAAGTACTTAGCGGCTGACGCAGAGCTGAATCCATAACATCTGTTCGAATTTGTTGCACTACTCCTACAGATGCCTGATTAAACAATAGAGATTGGAAATAATGTAATGCAGCGGCCACCACCTGTAATATCAAAAATACAACCGCAAGGCCACTGGCAATACCAAGCGGGATGTGGCCGGTTGAAACCATATTATCGATAAAATAACTGATGAGCATTGGACCACTGACTTCTGCCAGAGCAGCTACCCATAACATAATTACAGCCAGAATAATGGGCTTACGATGATGTTTACTGTAAGACAGCAGGCGCTTTAAAGACGGCCAGAGTTTGCGTGTATTAGGCTTTTCCATACCAGTGTTACTCATATTCACCATCCAATGCAGCTTCAAGTTGTTGGTATTGATACATTTCTGAATACCAACCAGATTGTGCAATGAGCTGTTTATGCTGCCCCTGTTGAGAAATCATGCCATTTTGCATAACCAGAACATTATCCGCTTCTACTAACGCCGATAATCGATGCGCACTGATAATAACAGTACGCTGCCGCCGCCATTGACTGAGGTTTTTCATGATCTGATGCTCAGTCTGGCCATCTACAGCAGAAAGGGCATCATCCAAAATCAAAATTTCTGCATCTAATAGTAGTGCTCTTGCGATAGAGATGCGTTGCTTTTGACCGCCTGAAAGCATAACACCCCGTTCTCCGACTTCTGTTTGATAACCTTGTGGTAACCGCAGAATATCATCATGAACATTTGCTAAACGGGCAACTTCCTCAATTTGTTCTTGAGTAGCATCTGGACGCCCTAAAGCAATATTCCCTGCAACCGTATCAGAAAACAAAAAAGGTGTTTGGTTCACGACAGCCAGCCGTGAGCGCCATTCATCCATCCTCAATGTAGAAACATTTTGGGACTGGAATAGAATTTCACCATCAGTAATATCAAACTGACGTTGCAATACAGCGAGTAATGTACTTTTTCCTGACCCAGTCGGCCCACAAATGCCTAATAATTGCCCCGGCAATAACTGAAAATAGATATTCTGCAAAACAGGTTCACTATAACCGGGATAAATAAAGGTGTTGATATCCGCAGTTAATGTACCACGCTCCGCAGATAAGGCGTGTGAACCGTCTTCGATCACCAAAGGTTCCTGTAATAGACTGAGAATACGCGTATAGGCCGCACTGCCACGCTCAACAATATTGAACATCCATGCCAGCGCTAACATAGGCCAAATCATCAGCCCTAAATACATAACAAAGCTTGTCAATTCACCTAGTGTCAGAGAACCATTTACTACCATCCAACTTCCTCCACCGACTGCCAGTAAGTTAGAAAAACCGATGGCAATGAAGATTGTAGGATCAAAACGAGCATCGACTCGTGCAACACGCATATTTTTGCGGCCAGCTTCGGTGGCTACTTCTTCAAACTGACTGGATTGTAGGTCTTCCAATCCAAAAGCTTTGATCATGCGAATACTGGTTAAACTTTCCTGAGCATGGTTATTCAGTGCAGAAAAAGCACCTTGGGCTAATTTAAAACGATGGTGAAGCTGTTGACCGTACCGTTTAATTACTAATGCCATAATAGGCATAGGTAGCAATGATAATAGAGTCAATTGCCAGCTTATCTCTACGCTCATCACAATAAGTACAGCGCATCCCATGACTAAAGCATCAACGAAAGTAAGTACTCCCTCACCAGCTGCAAAAACAACTCTATCAACGTCATTTGTTGACCGGGCAATTAAATCCCCCGTTCTGTGACGTAAATAAAATTCAGGATCCTGACGACTCAATCTCTGGTAAAAATCACTACGCAGCTTAACAGCTAAACGATAGGAAGCTCCAAATAGCCATACCCGCCAAACGTATCGCAGGCCATATATAGCTACCGCTATAACAAGCATGATTCCTATCCACATCAATAATTGATTGGATGACATTGTTTTGGTACTAACGCCATCAACAATAATTCCAACCAAACGTGGAGGAATTAATTGCAATATCGCAACCATCACAAGAAAAATAATGGCTCCTAAATAGCGGCGCCATTCACTAAGAAAATACCAACGTAATTGAGAAAATAATCTCACAAAACTATTCCCGAGGTAAAAAATGAAAGGATCAGCGCCCACTTCACCAAAGAGATTTTAGTCATTGTCTAATCTGGTATAGGTAACGCCGTTGTATATTTTATTTTTTCCATTGCAAAGTTTGAGGTCACATCTATCAAGCCAGGTATCCCATTAACCATGCGTTTGTAAAACTGATCATAACTTTTCATATCAACAACTTCTACATGCATTAAATAATCATATTCTCCAGCCATACGATAGAACGTTAAAACCTCCGGCATCTCTTTGACAAAAGTAACAAACTGTTCATACCACTCACTACTGTGTTGCTGAGTTTTTATCATGACAATCACAGTCAGGCCTAATCCAAGCTTCTCTCCATTAAGCAACGCAACTTTTCCAACGATATATCCTTCATCTTCAAGCCGTTTAAGACGTTTCCAGCAAGGTGTAGAAGTCAAATTAACGGCTTCCGCCAGCGTATTCAAGGACAGACTACAGTCCTGTTGGAGCAGCTTTAATAGCTTGCGGTCTGTTTTATCTAACATACCTATATCCTGTAGAAAATTTTCCTAAAAATAAAGAACAGCTTCAAAAAGATAACAACCTATTTCTCCAAATGTAAGAGTATTCTATACATTGAAAATATATTTTACCCAGGGTCAATTTATGTCATCTTTATGGGCTGCTAATGCCATAAAATCTATTCAAGCTGATTATCAACGTAGTGCTGATACCCATCTAATTAAACTCAATCTACCCATGTTTCCAGGGATTGATCTGTATCTTAAAGATGAAAGTACTCATCCTACCGGTAGCCTTAAACACCGACTGGCTCGCTCACTTTTCCTTTATGCACTCAGTAATGGCTGGATAGATGAAGGAACTCCCATTATTGAAGCTTCATCCGGCAGCACCGCTGTTTCTGAAGCTTACTTTGCCCGTTTACTTGGCCTGCCTTTTATTGCAGTAATGCCTACCTGCACAGCTAAACGCAAAATTCAGGAAATAGAATTTTACGGTGGAAAATGTCACTTTGTAGAACATTCAGCCCTGATTTATGAAGAGTCAGAACGTCTGGCAAAAGAATTGAATGGCCATTATATGGATCAATTCACTTATGCTGAACGCGCAACTGACTGGCGAGGTAACAATAACATTGCCGAAAGCATTTTCCGCCAGATGGAATTAGAGCCCTTTCCTGAACCAACTTATATTGTGATGGGAGCAGGAACTGGCGGGACCTCCGCAACACTGGGCCGTTATATGCGCTATCAGGGACACGCTACCAAGCTTATTGTGGTTGATCCTGAAAACTCCGTTTTCTATGATTGCTACCAACAGAATTGCCGACAAATCCGTAGCAGTACCAGCAGTAGAATCGAAGGTATTGGACGCCCTCGCGCTGAACCTTCTTTTATACCCGATGTAATCAATGGCATGATGCAAGTTCCTGATTGTGCGTCTATCGCCACTATCCACTGGCTGGAAAAACTCATTGGCAGAAAAACAGGTGCCTCAACAGGAACCAATGTCTGGGGAGCTTTACAGTTAGCCAAGCAAATGCATGATAACAACCAGCAAGGTTCCATCGTAACTTTGTTATGTGATAGCGGCGAACGCTACCTTGATACCTATTACAATCCTGACTGGGTAAAAAATAATATCGGTGACCTCACGCAATATCTCACACAACTACCCAAATTAAATAGTTATGAGTAACATACCTCCTTCAATTTAAAAAGGTAGGTATCATGAAACGAGCCGTTGTTGTATTCAGTGGTGGGCAAGATTCCACCACTTGCTTAATTCAGGCACTCCGCCAATATGATGAAGTCCATTGTGTCACTTTTGACTATGGTCAACGCCACCGTGCTGAGATTGATGTTGCCAGCCGCATCAGTAAAGAGCTTGGTGCAGCCGCCCATAAGGTACTTGATGTTACTTTATTGAATGAGCTTGCAGTCAGCAGCCTGACAAGAGATAACATTCCTGTACCCGATTTTAGTGAAAGCGAAAAAAATGGCCTACCAAATACGTTTGTTCCTGGCCGCAATATACTGTTCTTAACTCTGGCTGCAATTTATGCATATCAGGTTGAAGCTGAAGCCGTTATTACTGGCGTTTGTGAAACTGATTTTTCCGGTTACCCTGACTGCCGTGATGAGTTTGTCAAATCCCTGAACAATGCAGTCTGTCTTGGCATCGCTCGCAATATTCGCTTTGAAACTCCCTTAATGTGGCTCAACAAAGCGGAAACCTGGGCGTTAGCGGATTATTACCAAAAACTGGACTTTGTTCGTTCTCAGACTCTCACTTGCTATAACGGTATCCAGGGAGATGGCTGTGGTGAGTGCGCAGCCTGCCATCTTCGTGCTAACGGATTAAATGTTTATTTAAATAATGCCGAGTCGACAATGGCAGAAATGAAATCCAAAACGCAACTGAACTAATACAAATAATTCAGTCTATCAGTGGGAGATACCAAATATCTCTCACTTCACTGTTTCATTTTTAAACTCATTTAATCTTTCGCGTAATTCACCTTCCAGCACTAACGTCTGTTGTGTCTTTAAATCAACGCAAACAAATGTACTCAAAGCATCAGCGATAATCCTGTTATCACCTTTACGTATAATTTTCTGAAAAAAAGTACCACTTTTGTTACGTAATTCCTCCATGGATGAATGCACTTCCAATTCATCTCCTAGCACGGCTGGATGGCGATAGTTAATATTAATATTGGCTACAATAAAAGCAACCTTGTTATTATTTAACCACTGCAACGTGTCACTGTCAGAAAACAAATCCCAACGAGCGGCCTCCATAAACTCTAAGTAACGCCCATTATTCACATGTTGGAAAACATCAATATGATAACCTCTGACTTTGATAATTGTACTCATTACTCTTTTCCTTAAACTCATCTGACCAGAAAGTGATTAACAATAGCAGAACATTTTAATTACAATAATGTTTAATCAATGATTCTTGATCAGTATCACAGCCCCCTTGATAAAATCATTTGTGTATTCACCAAGAAGGCTTTTAATCAGTGGATTAATTTATCTCGATTTTTTTCTATAAATGCTGGACCAATACCTTGCACTTCCTGTAGCTGCTCAATGGCTGTAAATGAGCCATATTTTTCACGATACTCAATAATCGCCTGTGCTTTTTTGGCACCAACACCATTAAGTTCTTTCGCTAATTGTTCAGCACTCGCTGTATTGATATTGATTTTGCCTGAAAGCGTTTTTTCTTCCTTGTTATTTAATTCACTTTTTTCAGCCGTTATCTTATGAGGGTCAGTTGGTTGAACCTGTGTCGTTTTATTCACAAGCTCTCCTGCTGCTACAGCATAAGATAACGGCATACTGATCCCAAAAATAAGAACAAATGAATTAAATAGTCCCTTTAGATACTTCATAAAAATTCCTCCATGTTTTGTTGACGGATAAAAGAGTGCCATAACAAAATTTCAACACAACAGGGAAGATCCAGATATGCGAAAGGCCACGAAAGTGGCCTTTTTCAATTACTATCTTGCAAGAGAAATTGCGAATAGCATCGCAATTTAATCAATTTGCCCTAATTTAATCTCAGCATTATCACGCAAATTATTAATCAGGGATTCAAACATAGTATTGCTAATCTGATACTGCTCCATCATCATTGCCTGTTTAATCTGCTCTTCCGAAATAGAGCCTGGAATGACTTTATCTAATTGAATCAGAACAGCATTACCAATTCCATCATACGCTAACCCATATACAGGTTTATCGTCTTTAGGATGAGGCAACGTAAATAATACATCAGTAACCGGACTGGTTTTTCGTGCCATTACCGTTGGTTCACCAAACTGAATTCCTGCCGTTTTCAGTGCTTGAACGCCCTTGCCTGCTTTTAATGCTGTAAGCAGACTTTCACTATCAATCTGTAACTGTTTTTCAGCTTTCTGGCGTTTAACCAACTCAGTCACTTCAGTTTTGGCTTCTTCAAATGGCAAAACAGATTCAGGCTTAACCTCATCAACGCGAATGATAAAGGCCCTGTCACCATCAACAGATATCACGTCAGAATTAGTTCCTGAAGGGCTTTTATCATCAACCAAATTACCAAAGAAAATAGCCTGAACGACCTGGCTGAAATTGATATCTGCCGGAACGTGGTCTCTATCAAACCAGTCTGTAGTGACTGCTTTATAACCTGCCGCCTGCTCTGCCGCTGCTAAAGACTCATTATCATTGGCTGCAGCTTCACTCACTTTTCTCTGTAATGCATAAAATGCATCAATCGCTTTTTCCTGCTTAACCGTTTTCTCTATGGCTGAGCGCTCATCAGCAAGTGGCTTCACTACCTGAGGCTTAATATCATCCAGACGGAAAACTGCATAACCATTAGACAATTTTATAACAGTAGAAAGTTGCCCTTTCTCTGTTAAATGAGCTGATTTGATTTCGTCAGGTGAGGAGCTATCTTCCATCCAACCAAGATCCCCTCCTTGTTTAGCAGAATATTTATCTGTTGATTTTTCTTCTGCTAATTTGCTGAAATCAGACCCTTTTTTCAATTCATCCAGAACCGATTTTGCATCAGCTTCAGATGCCAGCTGGATAAGACTGTATTTCTTTCTTTCTGGCTGCGTATATTTTGACAGGTTGTTTTTATAGTACTTTTCAATATCAGCATCAGTCACGGTAACATTTTTCAGTTCATCCGCAGCATCCATCTTGATGTAGCTGATTTTGACTTTTTCAGGAACAGTGAAATGCTTACTGTTCATATTGTAGTAATTTTTCAGCTCTTGATCTGTCACAGACTGCTGTGCTTCGATTGATTTCAGTTCAAGAGTTGCCAGACGAGCGGTTCTTTCCTGTAGCGATAACTCAGCAAGCTGCTTAATTTCTGCTGGTAAAGCAATTTCGGTACTCATTAATATTGTACGCAGCTGGCGGGAAATCAGATCTTGTCGAATCTGCTCCGCATAATTATCCGGATTCAGGCCGGCGTTTGTGAGCACCTGTAAATATTTTTCGTTATCAAATTTACCGTCAGTCTGGAAATAACTCTGCTTACGGATTTCTTCCTTTACCTGTTCGTCGCTAGCTGATAGTCCCAGCTTATTTGCATATTGTTCAAGCAAAACGGTATTGATAATACTGTCCAATGACTGGCGCTTCAAAGCTCTCACTTCCTGCTCATTACTTAGCAGGGCAGAGAATTGATCTCCCAGCCTTTCTTGTAGTGACATTTTATCTTGTTGAAATACCTGCTCTAACTGAGCACGACTAATGGTTTGACCATTCACTTTGGCAGCATAATTACCGCCTTCACTTGACAGGTAGCCTGTTAAACCCGTCACCAAAAAGGTCAGGATAATTAGAGCCAACACGATTTTAAGCACTGGGCCATTTGCCGCTGTGCGTAGGTTGTCCATCATAAAGACGTAAAACTCCGCTTTAGTGAAAAAGAAACTGCCATATTACGCTAATTCGAACGCTAAGAGAAAAAAAGCGCATCAATCAAGTGACGCGCTTATATTTTAACCTATCAATTCCAGCTAGTCAGTCTAATCTGCACGGTACTTACAAATGGCAGCTCTGTTTGACGACATCTTGAACCCATAGGGTATACCTGTAATGGTAAATAAGGTGGCTATTTAACAATTACCCGTTAACAGCATCTTTTAAGCCTTTTCCAGCACGGAAAGCAGGTACATTTGCTGCTGCGATTTTGATTTCTTTCCCTGTCTGAGGGTTACGTCCTATGCGAGCGGCCCGCTCACGTACAGTAAATGTCCCAAACCCTACCAAAACGACATCATCACCGCCTTTCAATGCTCCAGAAACTGAAGAAATGAATGCATCTACTACACGCCCGGCTGCTGCTTTAGAGATATTCACATCAGCAGCAATTTTGTCGATCAGTTGTGACTTATTCACGCTTATCATCCCCATTTAGTTTTACTATCGTAACAAACGCCTATTTATAACGGCTAACACGACAGTCTTGCCGTTATATCAATCAATTCCAGTATTAGCAAGAAATCATAGAACAGCAAAATATTTAATCAGATCTTTAGATTAAGATAACTTAATGAGACAAAAAAAGGCTGGCAAGCCTGAATTAGCTTACCAACCTTATTTTCATACAGTGTATTGATTCAGCTCACTATTTTTGTACTACTTTAGTGATATCACTTCTGCACCAAATGCAGGCTCCTGCAAAGCAATAGTCAAAACATCTTCTATACGCTTAACAGGGTGGATTTCCAAATCCTGAATCACGTTCTGAGGGATTTCTTCCAGATCGCGTTTATTCTCATCAGGGATGATGACCGTTTTAATTCCGCCACGATGAGCTGCCAGCAATTTTTCTTTCAAACCACCAATAGGCAGAACGAGCCCACGCAGAGTAATTTCACCAGTCATTGCCACATTGGCATTAACCGGATTACCAGTCAGGCAGGAAACCAGCGCTGTACACATTGCGATACCTGCACTCGGGCCATCTTTAGGTGTTGCACCTTCAGGCACATGAACGTGAATATCGCGCTTTTCGTGGAAATCAGAACTGATGCCCAGCTTATCCGCTCGAGCCCGGACTACTGTCAATGCAGCCTGAATAGATTCCTGCATGACTTCTCCCAATGAACCGGTGTAAGTCAATTTGCCTTTACCCGGAACACTGGCTGTTTCCACGGTCAGTAGATCACCACCAACTTCAGTCCATGCAAGCCCGGTTACCTGACCAACACGGTTTTCGGTGTCAGCACGACCATAATCCACTTTTTGAACACCCAGATAATTTTTCAGGTTATCAGCATTGATCTCGATATGCTTAAGCGCCTTATCCATCAACAATGCTTTAACCGCCTTACGACACAGTTTGGAAATTTCACGTTCCAGACTACGTACACCGGCTTCACGGGTGTAATAACGGATAATGCCGAGAATCGCACCATCATCGATGGTCAGTTCACCTTTTTTCAATGCATTGCGTTCAATCTGTTTAGGTAACAAATGACGCTTGGCAATATTCAGTTTTTCGTCTTCGGTGTAACCTGACAAGCGGATCACTTCCATACGATCCAGCAAAGGTGCCGGAATATTCATGGAATTGGATGTCGCCACAAACATCACATCAGACAGATCATAATCCACTTCAAGATAATGATCGTTAAATGTCACGTTCTGTTCAGGATCAAGAACCTCCAGCAAAGCCGATGCTGGATCACCGCGCATGTCAGACGACATTTTGTCAATTTCATCTAACAGGAACAGTGGGTTTTTAACCCCGATTTTAGACATTTTCTGGATTAACTTACCCGGCATTGAGCCAATGTAAGTACGGCGATGACCACGTATTTCTGCTTCATCACGTACTCCACCCAGTGCCATACGGACGTATTTACGGCCAGTTGCACGAGCAATAGAACGCCCCAGTGAGGTTTTACCCACACCCGGAGGCCCAACCAGACAAAGTATTGGCCCCTTGATTTTACTGACACGGCTTTGTACCGCCAGATATTCAAGGATACGTTCTTTAACTCGTTCCAAACCGTAGTGATCGGTGTCCAGTATTTCCTGAGCTTTCACCAAATCTTTTTTCACTTTGCTGCGTGCGTTCCACGGAACCTGCACTATCCAGTCAATGTAGCTACGCACAACCGTCGCTTCTGCTGACATTGGGGACATCATTTTTAATTTTTGCAGCTCAGCTTCTGCTTTTTCCCGTGCCTCTTTAGGCATCTTGGCATTTTCGATCTTACGTTTCAGCGTCTCATATTCGTCAGGTGCATCATCCATCTCACCTAATTCTTTCTGAATCGCCTTCATTTGCTCATTCAGATAGTATTCGCGCTGGCTTTTTTCCATCTGTTTTTTAACGCGATTACGAATTCGTTTTTCTACCTGTAGCAGATCGATTTCTGATTCCATCATTGCAATCAGATATTCAATGCGCTCAACAACATCAGACATTTCTAAAACAGCCTGTTTGTCATTGATTTTTAATGGCATATGAGCAGCAATGGTATCAGCCAGTTTTGCGGCATCTTCAATACTGTGTAGTGATGTCAGCACTTCCGGCGGAATTTTTTTATTCAGTTTGATATAGCCTTCAAACTGATTAATCGCGGTTCTTACCAGAACTTCCTGCTCGCGCTCATCAACGATAGGGGAGTCCTGATATTCAACCTGCGCATAAAAGTATTCACCGTTATCTGTCAGTGTCGTAATACGGGCACGCTGCAAGCCTTCAACCAGAACCTTCACTGTGCCATCTGGTAATTTCAGCATCTGTAGAACAGAAGCCACTGTACCTACGGAGAATAGATCATTGACTCCCGGTTCATCAGTGGATGCTTCTTTCTGCGCTACCAACATGACCTGTTTGTCATGATCCATTGCTGCTTCCAGACAATGAATCGACTTCTCTCGCCCAACAAACAGAGGGATCACCATATGTGGGTAAACCACTACATCGCGCAAAGGCAATACAGGGATTTCTATGCGTTCGGAACGCTCAGGATTCATAGAGCTCTCTCTTCGTTTAGCTTTCGCCAGTTTTTAGGAATCTCGTGAAACACGGTTTTCACGAGTTTCACTTCAAAGAATATAAAATATATGGGGACAGGAATCCGACATTCAATAGCCTGAGTCTGCAAAAAGCAAAATGAGGGAGAATCCCTCATTTTATTTTTTCAATGCGAATTGATGGCCGGTACTTCTTACCCTATTTTCATCACTCACCAGAAACTTGAGCATCCGGTTTGCTATATATCAATAATGGTGCGGATTTATCTTCAACAACCGTCTCATCAACGACAACTTTTTCTACATGTTCCATTGATGGGAGATCGTACATTGTGTCCAATAAAACACCTTCCACAATTGAGCGAAGACCACGAGCACCCGTTTTACGCACCATTGCTTTTTTAGCAATCGCTGTCAGAGCTTCTTTTCTGAACTCCAGCTCAACGCCTTCCAGATTAAATAAAGCCTGATACTGTTTTGTCAACGCGTTTTTTGGCTCTTGCAGAATCTGGATTAAAGCTTCTTCATTAAGTTCACCCAACGTTGCCACAACCGGCAGACGGCCAATGAACTCAGGAATCAAGCCGAATTTGATTAAATCTTCCGGTTCAACCTGAGCAAGCAAGTCACCTTCAGTTGCTTTCTCTGATTCACCTTTAACTGTAGCACTAAAACCTATTCCGGAGCTGACATTCAAACGCTGGCTAACAACCTTGCTCAACCCGGCAAATGCGCCGCCACAGATGAATAGAATTTTAGATGTATCAACCTGAAGGAACTCTTGCTGTGGATGCTTACGACCACCCTGAGGAGGAACAGCTGCTACTGTGCCTTCAATCAATTTCAACAGTGCCTGCTGAACGCCTTCACCTGACACATCACGTGTTATTGAAGGATTATCAGATTTGCGGGAGATTTTATCTATTTCATCAATATAAACGATACCACGCTGCGCTTTCTGTACATCGTAGTCACATTTTTGCAAAAGCTTTTGAATAATGTTTTCTACGTCTTCCCCAACATAACCTGCTTCAGTCAGAGTCGTAGCATCAGCCATGGTAAATGGTACATCTAAATAACGGGCAAGTGTTTCTGCCAGCAAAGTTTTACCGCTACCGGTTGGCCCGATTAGCAGAATATTACTTTTGCCTAATTCCACACCGTTATTAGTATCCCCATTACGCAGGCGCTTATAGTGGTTATAAACGGCTACCGCTAGTACTTTTTTCGCCATTTCCTGACCGATGACATAATCATCCAGATGTTGGCGAATTTCATGAGGGGTAGGCAATGTACTACGCTCACGATGTGGTACTAGCTCTTTAATTTCTTCGCGAATGATATCATTACATAAATCGACACATTCATCGCAGATATACACTGACGGGCCAGCTATTAATTTCCGGACTTCATGTTGGCTTTTCCCGCAGAAAGAGCAATACAGCAGCTTTCCTGAACCGTCTTTGCGCTTATCTGTCATCAGTCAACCTCACTTTATGAGCTGTTATCCCAGTCTATCTGGCATAACAGAAAAAACGCTGTCATTACTCCGCATAATCAGGTGATTGTACAAAAATCCACCTTTAAATTATAGTGTTGGAGTAATAAATTAATTATCAATAAATTAGTTGCGCTGGGTGAATATGCTATCAACCAATCCGTATTCTACGGCTTCCCCGGCTGATAAGAAACGATCACGTTCTGTATCTTCGACTATCTTCTCAAGCGATTGCCCCGTATGTTTTGCCATCAACTCATTCATACGTGCTTTAACTTTGAGTATTTCCTGCGCATGGATTTCAATATCTGTTGCCTGCCCCTGAAACCCACCTAATGGCTGATGGATCATCACTCTGGAATTTGGCAAACAGAAACGTTTCCCTTTCGCACCAGCTGTTAACAGGAACGCCCCCATTGAGCAGGCTTGTCCCATACAAATAGTACTCACATCTGGCTTAATAAATTGCATGGTGTCATAAATAGACATACCAGCTGTGATAACCCCACCCGGCGAGTTGATATATAAGTGAATGTCTTTTTCTGGGTTTTCTGCTTCCAGGAATAGCATCTGAGCGACAATTAAGTTCGCCATATGATCTTCTACCTGACCAGTCAGAAAAATAATTCGATCTTTTAATAAGCGGGAATAAATATCAAATGCACGTTCCCCACGTGCTGTCTGTTCAACCACCATCGGCACCAAAGACATGTTAGGTGCATATTGATCTTGCTTGCCACTGTATGACATTTCCGTCTCCTAATAGAACTCACGCTGGTGCCATTCATAACTGATTCTACTTGAGATAAGCGATGATGACCATGATCCAAAGTTAACTAACAGAGGGCTTCCCTCTATAAAAAGTAGTAAGCCATTACATAATAGTAAGAAAGGATATGAGGTTAAATCTGTTTTTTTCAAGAACAATAAAAAACCCGCAAGCTTCGCCTGCGGGTTTGCATTACTGAGAGAGGAATTTATCATCTCAGGTAATCAATAAATGAAACTTATGCCATTTGATTCTGATTCATCAAATCATTAAAGCCAGTTTCTTTTTCAGAAACTTTCGCTTTGCTCAGAACCAATTCAACAGCTTGCTCTTCCAGAGCAACGTTGCGGATGTTGTTCATCATTTCTTTATTTTTGCTATAGTATTCAACGACTTCTTTTGGATCTTCATATGCAGAAGCCATTTCTTCGATCAGTGCGTTAACACGTTCATCATCAACTTTCAGCTCATTGCTGCTGATAACTTCACCTAACAGCAGACCAACAACTACACGGCGTTTTGCCTGCTCTTCGAACAGCTCACGAGGCAGTTCCAGAGCCTGCGCTTCATTACCACCGAAACGCTGTGCCGCCTGACGACGCAATACATCAACTTCGCCATCAATAGCCGCAGCAGGAACGTCGATTTCGTTAGCCTTAACCAAACCATCCAGAACCTGAGTTTTAATGCGGTTACGTACTGCATTTTTCAGTTCACGTTCCATGTTTTTACGAACTTCTGCACGCAGACCATCAACTGTCGCTTCGGTAATACCAAAGCGCTTGATGAACTCTTCAGTCAGTTCTGGCAGTTCACGCTGTTCAACTTTCTTCAGGTTAATTGCGAATTTCGCCGCTTTACCTTTCAGGTTTTCAGCATGATAATCTTCAGGGAAAGTCACATCGATAGTGAATTCGTCGCCCGCTTTGTGGCCAACAACACCTTCTTCGAAACCTGGGATCATACGGCCTTGGCCCATTGCCAGAACGAAGTCTGTTGCTTTGCCGCCTTCGAACTCTTCCCCGTCAACAGAGCCATTGAAATCTACAGTTACGCGATCTTCTGCAGCTGCTGCTTCATCGGTTTCTTTCCAGTCAGCCTGTTGTTTACGCAGAGTTTCCAGCATAGTGTCAACGTCTGCATCTTTTACTTCAACAACAGGTTTTTCAACTTCGATTTCTTCCAGACCTTTCAGTTCGATTTCTGGGTATACTTCGAATTCAACTGCGTAAACGAAGTCTTCGCCATCTTTAAACTGCTCTGGTTTGTAGCTTGGTGCGCCGGCTGGATTAATTTTATTCTCAATGATCGCATTGATGAAATTACGCTGCATCAGATCACCCAGTACATCCTGCAGGACAGAGGCGCCATAACGCTGCTGAACGATTTTCATAGGTACTTTACCTTTACGGAAACCGTCAATACGTACTTTTTTCGCTACATTAACCAGCTCACTGTTAACTGCTTTTTCAATGTCGGCAGCAGGAACGGTGATTGACACACGACGCCCTAGGCCTTGAGTTGTTTCAACAGAAACTTGCATCTTGTTACCTCAAAAAAATCATAGTGCTCGGTCAACTTCAGAATGGCACAACGCCTGATACGAGCAAATTGCAGCACTCTTCAAGAACCGGGGTGGTCGCATTTAAAAACCGAGAATCCCTGTGATCAGAAGCGCCCCGAAACTATTGTAAAAATTTAGACGCAGCATTATAGCGATGCAGACAGTATGAGTCGAGAATTGCTGGCAAAAGCGTGCAATATTCGTTGACTTATGTGATAAGCATTGCTCAATAACCACATCATGCCATTGGTTATTCGATATGAATATCCCCACAGACTTCAAGATAGCGCGCGACGGCAAGATAATTTCCTCGGTTACATAATGTATGATGTAACCGGGTGGACATGCATGACCAGCAACGCTATAACTTAAAATGACGGGTATAAACAAAAATACAGCCCGAAGGCTGTAGTTTAACGTGAAAACCAAATTAATTAAAAAGTAAGTACAAGCTCGCTACTCTGTAAAATCATGAAGTCGTCGCCGTTCCTCCCCGGCATGCTGGCGAGTTCAGAACGGTATCTTCCAATTCCATCCACTCTTTTTCTGTATATGTGTGAAGTGCCAGAGCATGTACTCCTCCAGCCATCTCATTAACCAGAGTGCTGTATACTGAGCGATGACGATTAAGCATCCTCTGATCAATAAATGCATCACTGATTACAATGATTTTAAAATGGCTTTCAGAACCTGCTGGTACATTATGACGATAACTTTCATCAATAACTTCCAGATGAGAAGGCTTAAATGCCGCCCGTAACTTTGTTTCTATTTCCTGACGAACCATCTCATTCTCCTTAGTCACCAAAGGTTATTAATCAACCATATATTGATTTTAGTTTATTTCCCGCGATTTATAGGATTCAAACATCTAATTATCTTAAACCAAATACATTTTGTTTATTTATCTATATCTTTCAATTAGTAAGCATTAGGGATATGCCACTACCTATCGCAGTGTTATGATTGCAACGGTTTGTACTATCTGTATTACTATACCGGGTATCCGTATCCAGAATGAGACCATTTACATGCTAAAGAAAATACTTATTCCACTTACCGCACTTCTCTTTTTAGCCAATCTGACTGGCTGTGCAACCCCCAGCAATACACTCGCTATTCAGCCTAAAATTGCCCTGCCATCAGCAGACCCGACGATGAAAGCTATCACAATCAATATTAGTGGGGTCGACCAGCGGCAATCTCAAGCCCTGGCTCAAGTAAACCGGGATGCAAAATTAGTCACGCTGCTACCTTCACGCGATTTACGCTTTTTACTGCAAGAAGCGCTGGAAAAGCAAATGGTCGCTCGTGGTTATATGATTGGCTCTCCGGCTAATGCCAACTTGCAAGTTGTTGTCAATCAACTTTATGCCAATGTTAAAGAAGGCAGTTTACGTCACGATATTTCAGCAAAAGCAGAAATTTCAGTGATCGTTTATGCTCAGGATGGCAATAAACAAATCAAGAACTATCGCACCAGCTATAATGTGCAGGCTCCATTAAGTGCAACTAACGCAAAAATTGCTGATGCTGTTAATACTGTATTATCGGATGTTATCGCAGATATGGCCCAAGATTCGTCAATCAGCACCTTCATCAAACAAAACGTTCGCTAACAGAATATGAATATGCTTTCTGCCTGATTCTATTGAAGTGACTTTCAGTAGACTATAGGCAGAAAGTATTGGAGGGGCTTATGGCAAATCATGCTCTTAATTTATCAGCAATACGTAACTATCGCATTCTTCTTTTACTGGGTTTTGCATCAGGCCTTCCTCTTGCTCTTACAGCAGGCACATTACAAGCATGGATGACAGTGGAAGATGTTGATATCAAAACTATCGGCTTTTTCACTTTAGTCGGTCAGGCATATGTCTTTAAATTTCTCTGGGCACCTGCCATGGATCGCTATTCCCCTTCATTTCTGGGACGGCGACGTGGATGGATGCTTGTTACCCAGCTTTTGCTCATTATCAGTATCGCGGGCATGGGATTTCTAAATCCCTTACAACATTTATGGTGGTTAGCCGCATTAGCTGTTGCTGTCGCCTTCTTTTCCGCTTCTCAGGATATTATTTTCGACGCCTATAAAACTGACCTGCTTCAGCAAGAAGAACGCGGTGCCGGAGCTGCGATTTCTGTATTAGGCTACAGGTTGGCAATGCTAGTTTCCGGCGGTTTAGCCCTATGGGTAACAACTTATATTGGCTGGAATTGTATGTACTGGCTTATGGCCGGTCTGATGCTGATTGGTGTTTATGCTACTCTTACGGCTAAAGAACCCCAAATAGATACAGTGCCACCAAAAACATTGCATCAGGCCGTTGTAGAACCTTTATTTGATTTTTTTAGTCGAAATAATGCCTGGCTTATCCTTCTGCTAATTGTTATGTATAAATTGGCTGATGCTTTCGCCCTCTCCCTCAGCACTCCTTTTCTTATCCGAGGAGTTGGTTTTAATCCGGCCGAAGTTGGTATGATCAATAAAACCCTTGGACTGGCCGCTACCATTATAGGAGCACTATATGGTGGTTATTTAATGCAAAAGTGGAGTCTGTTCCGTGCATTGATGATCTTCGGGATCTTGCAAACCATTTCAAATTTCGGTTATTGGATACTTGCCGTCACCCCCAAAGATATTTATGTCATGGGGGGGGCTATATTTCTGGAGAATATCTGTGGTGGTATGGGCACAGCAGCATTTGTTGCCCTACTCATGACACTTTGCAATAAGTCTTTTTCAGCGACACAATTTGCTCTTCTTTCAGCGTTGGCCGCGGTAGGACGAGTGTATGTTGGGCCGGTTGCAGGCTGGTTTGCTGAGGCTCATGGCTGGTCAATGTTTTATCTGTTTTCCATTGTGATTGGATTTCCGGGCCTGGCTCTACTGCTGGTTTGTCGTAGTACACTAGCTTATACCCAAAAAACGGATAGTTTTATTCCCCGGACACTATTCAGTAACTATTATCGGCTGGCCTTCCTGACGATGACTCTGGCTGCACTTATTTTTGCTGCCTGGTTAATTATAAATAGCCTGTTGTTTGTAATAACGCATATTGTCACTTTGGTGCTTTACATCTCTCCAAGATATATTGATCTTTGTAATAACATAAGTGACTTTATATACCCTATGTTGTCCTGGAGCGTTGTTATTGGTGTTATAGGATTACTGCTGGGTGGTATTCTGGACTACATCGCATTGAAAAAAAGTAAATTTGCTTAAAAATTCCTGCCACTACAACAAAAGGCTGACAAAGTTCAGTCTTTTGTTGCTCTTATTTAGTGATTATTATCACAATAATAGTAAAAAACTAAAATTATGTGACCCAAGAAACATCTTTTCTAGAGGGGGAACATTTATATTTATACTAATAAATATTATTATTCTCACGTTCATATTTATTTTGTTTCGAACTATCTAAAATATCTTTATTTATCTAAAGCCATATAAAGGGAATTTATGAAAAGACATATTTTGACACTCACAGCAGTTGCTGCCGCCTTGGTTTCTGCCTCAGCCAGCGCGGAATACCAGTGGGGGTTTGCCAATGTCAGCATGAACTACCTTGACTGGAGCAAACACACAACACACAAAACCGGGCAGTCTTCTCACAAAGATGACTTTGCTTATATGGAACTAGAAGGTGGAGCAGGCTTCAGCTGGGGAGAGCTATATGGTTTCTTTGATTTAGAGAATCCATTTAACAGCAAGACTGCACAACCCGGTGATAACCTACGATACGCCTTCAAAACAACAGGTCGTTATTATCTGGGAGAGACAGGTTTCAATCTTTACGGACATGTTTACGGAAGCTACTCTCTTCCCGGAAATGGCGGAAACTTCCATGAAGTCAATACACTCTATGGATTAGGTTATAATACAACCTTTGCAGGTCTGTGGTTCAAACCGTTCGTCGCTTTAAATTATACCGACAACAAGTTCTACTCAGGAAACAACGGATACGTTGTAGGCTGGGTTGCCGGATACGATTTCAACCTGTGGGAACAAAAATTCAGCGTCACAAACTGGAATGAAATTGAATTAAACCGCAATAAGCGTTACGGCAACGGTGGCCCTGACGGAGTCAACGGCGCAGTAGGGTTATGGTGGAATCCACACCCTTCTTTTACTGCCGGAATTCAATACCGTTATGCTGACAATAAATTAGGGGAAGATTTCCTTCAGGATGGTATTGTTTACAGTGTAAAATATAACTTCTGATAATTAGTTTAACTGGTGAACAGTTCAAAACTGTTCACCAAGATTAAAAGTCATGATTTATTTACTGAAACATTGTCTGTTTAAAAACGTTACCTGTAATTTTCATTAAGAAAAGTTTATTTAAAAATAGATGGTTATATAAAAAATATTGCCTATTTTGATTTATTGGATACAATAACCACCCGAAGTTAACTTTTTGTTAAATCTCATATTGCATGTGATCCCTCTAGCATAAAAAGCCTACAAGCCATCCTGCTTCTATTACAATTGTTTACACTCCGGTAACCTTACCGTAGAATGCCCGCACTGATGAAACGACAATAAAGCTTTTGTTATCTGGGGTCGCTCTAATGAGACTTATGAAATACAAAAAAACTATTGGGTTATCGTCACTACTCGCAGCCACTTTAATGCTAAGTGGTTGTGATATGGTATTGATGAATCCCAAAGGGGCGATCGGCGTTGAGCAAAAAACGCTGATACTGACAGCGTTTGGCCTGATGCTGATCGTTGTTATCCCGGCTATCGTAATGGCAATCGTCTTTGCTTTACGTTACCGGGAAGCCAACAAATCTGCAACCTATCGTCCAAACTGGGCACACTCAAATAAAATTGAGCTTGTTGTCTGGACCGTACCTATCCTGATTATCATCGTATTGGCCACGATTACATGGAAAACGACTCATGAGCTCGATCCATATAAGCCACTGGACAGCGATGTGAAGCCGGTAACGATTGAAGTTATTTCCCTCGACTGGAAATGGCTGTTTATCTATCCGGAGCAGGGTATTGCAACCGTAAATGAAATTGTATTCCCTAAAGATGTGCCAATTAACTTCAAAATCACCTCTGATTCTGTGATGAACTCTTTCTTCATCCCACAGTTAGGCGGTCAGATTTATGCAATGGCAGGTATGCAGACAAAACTGCACTTGATTGCTAACTCAGCAGGCAAATACGATGGCTTCTCAGCCAGTTACAGTGGACATGGCTTCTCTGGCATGAAATTCACCGCAACTGCAACTGAAGATCGTGCTGGGTTTGAAGAGTGGGTACAAAAAGTTAAAGCGTCACCTAAAACTCTGGACACAGTGCAGGCATTCAATGCATTGGCAAAACCTAGCCAGAACAACCCAGTTGAATACTTCTCAAGCGTGAAACCAAAACTGTTCCAGGAAACTATCGCCAAGTTTATGGGTGATATGGGTCATGGCGGTATGTTTGGTATGTCTCACGGCAAAACAGGCCATGACAAAGCAGAACATGGTGAAGCTGCGGGTCATAATATGAATATGAGTCAACCGGCTCATGCAGGTGTTGAGGAATAAAGACATGTGGGGAAAATTAACACTTGATGCGATCCCATTACATGAACCCATTATTGTGGTTACTTTATTGGGGATCCTTCTCGGGGGACTGGCAGTAGTTGGTTCCATAACTTATTTCGGCAAATGGAAATGGCTCTGGAGCGAATGGTTGACAAGTGTTGACCATAAAAAAATCGGTGTCATGTATATCGTTGTTGCCATGGTAATGATGCTGCGTGGTTTTGCTGACGCCATCATGATGCGTGGACAGCAAGCCCTGGCTTCCGCTGGTGAAGCAGGTTTCCTGCCCCCGCACCATTATGATCAGATTTTTACCGCGCACGGCGTAATCATGATTTTCTTCATGGCGATGCCTTTCGTTGTTGGTTTGATGAATATCGTGGTTCCTCTGCAAATCGGGGCACGTGACGTCGCATTCCCATTCCTGAACTCCCTGAGCTTCTGGTTGTTTGTTGTGGGTGTCGTTCTGATCAACCTCTCACTGGGGGTCGGTGAATTCGCACAAACTGGCTGGCTGGCCTACCCGCCTCTGTCCGGTCTGGAATACAACCCGGGAGTTGGTGTTGATTACTGGATATGGAGTCTTCAGCTCTCCGGTGTAGGTACGTTGCTGACTGGTGTTAACTTCTTCGTGACTATCCTGCGTATGCGTGCGCCAGGTATGTCCATGATGAAACTGCCTGTTTTCACTTGGGCTTCACTGTGTACCAACGTACTGATTATTGCAGCATTCCCTATTTTGACAGTGACAATCGCACTGTTAACCCTGGATCGTTATCTGGGCACCCATTTCTTTACTAACGATATGGGCGGCAACATGATGATGTATATCAACCTGATCTGGGCGTGGGGTCATCCTGAAGTTTATATTCTGGTTCTGCCTGTCTTTGGTATCTTCTCTGAAGTTACGGCAACCTTCTCGAAAAAACGTCTGTTTGGTTATACCTCTCTGGTATGGGCGACAATTGTTATTACCATTCTGTCGTTCATCGTATGGTTGCACCACTTCTTTACCATGGGTTCCGGCGCGAACGTTAACGCCTTCTTCGGTATTGCCACGATGATTATCTCCATCCCGACCGGGGTTAAGATCTTCAACTGGCTGTTCACCATGTACCGTGGTCGCATCGAATTCAAAACTCCGATGCTGTGGACTGTTGGCTTCTTGGTCACTTTCTCCATTGGTGGTATGACAGGTGTTCTGCTAGCTGTTCCGGGTGCAAACTTCGTACTGCATAACAGTCTGTTCCTGATTGCTCACTTCCATAACGTTATCATCGGTGGTGTTGTATTCGGCTGTTTCGCTGGTACTACTTACTGGTTCCCGAAAGCATTCGGTTTCACCCTGAATGAAAAATGGGGCGTGCGTGCATTCTGGTTCTGGATCACCGGCTTCTTCGTTGCCTTTATGCCGCTGTATGCTCTGGGCTTCATGGGTATGACCCGCCGTCTGAGCCAGGATATCAACCCAGAATTCCATCCTTTGCTGGTTGTTGCAGCAGGTGGTGTTGTCCTGATTGCTCTTGGTATTCTGTGTCAGGTTATCCAGTTCTACGTCAGTATCCGTGACCGTGAACAGAACCGTGATCTGACTGGTGACCCATGGGGTGCACGTACTCTGGAATGGTCAACTTCATCCCCACCTCCGTTCTATAACTTTGCGGAAGTTCCACACATCCAGACTCGTGATGCGTGGTGGGATATGAAAGAAAAAGGTACTGAATATAAGCGTCCTGCTAAATATGAAGAAATTCATATGCCTAAAAACACAGGTGCTGGCGTGATTATCAGTGCATTCTGTCTGGTGCTGGGCTTTGCGTTTATCTGGCATATCTGGTGGATGGCTATTGCAAGTTTCGCAGGTATTGTCATCAGCTGCATCGTGAAAAGCTTTGACGAAGACGTTGATTACTACGTTCCTGTAGCTGAAGTCGAAAAAATTGAAGATCAGCGTTACGAAGAACTGAGAAAGGCAGGTGCGAAATAATGTCGACTCAAACCCTTAATAACACAGCCGCCCATGACGCTCATGGGCACCACGATACAGGAGCCAACAAAGTATTTGGTTTCTGGATCTACCTGATGAGTGACTTGGTTCTGTTTGCAAGCCTGTTTGCAACTTATGTTGTACTTGCTAACGGCACAGCGGGTGGTCCGTCAGGTAAAGAAATTTTTGAACTGCCATTTGTGCTGGTAGAAACCTTCCTGCTGTTGTTCAGTAGTATCACTTACGGTTTCGCCATGCTGGGCATGAACAAAGGTAAAGCTGGTCAGGTAAACCTGTGGCTGTTCGTTACCTTCCTGTTGGGTCTGGGCTTCGTTTCAATGGAAGTTTACGAATTCCATAAACTGATCTCAGAAGGTTTTGGGCCTGACCGCAGTGCATTCCTGTCATCCTTCTTCGCACTGGTTGCGACTCACGGTCTGCACGTTACCTTTGGTCTGATCTGGATTATTGTCCTGATGGTTCAGGTTGCACGCCGTGGCCTGACTGACGTGAACCAGACTCGCCTGAACTGCCTGAGCCTGTTCTGGCACTTCCTTGACGTTGTCTGGATTTGTGTATTTACTGTCGTTTATCTGATGGGAGCTATGTGATGAGTCATCCAAATACTTCTCATACCGGCGCCAGCCACGGTAGCTTCAAAACTTATATGATTGGCTTTATCCTGTCAGTCATATTGACCGTGATCCCATTCTGGATGGTAATGGATGGTACTGCTTCACACAGTACAATCCTCGTCACCGTGGTTGTCATGGCTGTTATTCAGATTTTTGTACATTTCATCTGCTTCCTGCATATGAATACATCATCTGAAGAACGCTGGAACCTTGTTGCTTTAATATTCACATTGTTGGTTATTGCCATCGTTGTCGTTGGCTCACTGTGGATTATGTACAACCTGAATATCAATATGATGGTTGATTAAGAGTTGATTTGAATGATTAAGCAATACCTACAAGTGACCAAACCAGGAATTATTTTCGGAAATCTAATTTCTGTGATTGGTGGTTTTCTACTCGCTTCCAAGGGCGTAATAGATTACCCCTTGTTCTTTGCAACAATGGCCGGAGTATCGTTGGTAGTAGCGTCAGGTTGTGTATTTAACAACTATATTGACCGCGATATTGACAGGATCATGGAAAGAACAAAAGAAAGGGTCCTTGTTAAAGGGCTTATCAATCCGAAAATCAGCCTGATTTACGCCTCAGTGTTAGGTATTGCTGGCATGGTGCTGCTCTATGTAGCAGCCAATGCCTTAGCAATGCAGTTAGCTCTCATCGGGTTTGTCATTTATGTAGGGGTTTATAGCCTCTACATGAAAAGGAAGTCTATTTATGGCACGCTGGTAGGTAGCTTGTCAGGTGCAGCACCTCCTGTTATTGGTTATTGTGCCGTAACAGGGCAGTTTGACATGGGAGCATTGATTCTATTGCTGATTTTCAGCTTATGGCAAATGCCCCACTCTTACGCCATTGCTATTTTTCGGTTCAAAGATTATCAGGCCGCCAATATTCCAGTTTTGCCTGTTATTAAGGGTATCTCTGTGGCAAAAAACCACATTACTCTCTATATTCTGGCATTTATGGTTGCTACGCTGATGCTGACAATCAGTGGCTATGCAGGTTATAAATACCTCATCGTTGCTGCAGTAGTAAGTATCTGGTGGCTGGGGATGGCATTATCAGGTTATAAAACCACAAATGATCGAGCTTGGGCTCGTAAGTTATTTATATTTTCTATTGTCGCCATCATGTCTTTGAGTATCATGATGTCTGTGGATTCTGCGGCATCTCCAGAAATAGCGCTAACTTACATCCGGTAGTATTCAAATGGCAGGTTTTCCCTGCCATTTTTCTTTCCTTTTCTCTTGCAAACATTGCTTTACTCCTGTCTAGCTAAAATGTCATATCGAATTTTTGAAGGTATGAGGTACCCATGAACGATAATAAAATGACTCCCCTTGAACTTAGAGCAACATGGGGTTTAGGTTCCGTTTTTTCTCTACGCATGTTAGGCATGTTCATGGTGTTACCAGTCCTGACAACTTACGGTTTAGAGTTACGGGGCGCCTCCGAAGCTTTGATCGGCATTGCAATTGGCATCTACGGTTTAACACAAGCTATATTTCAAATCCCATTCGGGCTACTTTCAGATAAAATCGGTAGAAAACCTTTAATCATCATTGGACTGCTTATTTTTGTCTTAGGCAGCATTATTGCCGCCTTTAGTGACTCCATCTGGGGTGTTATTGTCGGAAGAGCTTTGCAAGGGACGGGAGCAATTTCTGCGGTAATTATGGCATTGCTATCGGATCTGACCCGTGAGCAAAACCGCACAAAAGCTATGGCATTTATTGGGATCAGTTTTGGTCTCACATTTGCCTTTGCCATTGTCGTCGGTCCTATTGTTACTCACCAGATTGGATTGAATGGTTTATTTGGTACAATAGCAATCCTTGCCAGTTGCGGTATCTTAATAACATTATTCGCAGTACCATCGACACATAAACACTTATTAAATCGGGAATCCGGTATTGTTCGCGGCAGCTTCCGGCGTGTACTTTCTGATCCCCAGCTGCTAAAACTCAATTTTGGTATACTTAGTCTGCATACATTATTGATGTCGAGTTTTGTTGCCCTACCCCTTATTATGGAAAAAGTCGGGTTTCCTCCCCAGCAACACTGGAAAGTTTATTTAATTACTACGCTTATTTCCTTCGTTGCTGTTTTACCATTCATTATTTATGCAGAAAAGAAACGCCGAATGAAACAGGTCTTCCTGCTTTGTATCGGCATGTTGTTTATCGCTGAGTTTGTATTGTGGTCTTTAGGCTCACATCTTTGGGGAATATTTGCCGGTATTCAGATTTTCTTCCTTGCGTTTAATATCATGGAAGCCATTTTACCTTCATTAATCAGTAAAGAAGCGCCGGCAGGGTATAAAGGTACAGCAATGGGGATTTATTCCACCAGCCAGTTTATTGGCGTGGCGTTGGGCGGAAGTCTTGGCGGTATGCTATACGAAATACAAGGTGCATCATTAGTCTTCATGGCTGGAATCATTCTTACTCTATTCTGGTTTATTCTCAGTCTTACCATGCGTCAGCCACCTTATGTCAGTAGCATCAGGCTAGTTTTGCCTGCTCAATTAAGTGCTCCTGACGTTCTGGAAAAAGAAATACGGTCTCAGGTAGGTGTGAAAGATGTCGTGATTGTGCCAGAGGAACTCAGCGCATATATAAAGGTAGATACTAAGCAGACTAACCGTGAACAATTAGAACAGATTGTAATTGCCCATTCATAATAAAGTTCAGGATAGCCGATATCTGTACAGAATTAAGGGAAGCAACAGTAATAAATAATTACGGGCTTCCCTTAAATATTTGGCTCAGGCCAAAAAGAATAATCCGCTTATATTACGGTTAATCTCTGAAGTTAGTAAACTGAAAAGGCTGGCCCAACTCTGCACCGCGAACTAATGTAATCACACTTTGCAGATCATCACGGGCTTTACCAGTAACTCGTACTTGTTCACCCTGAATTTGGGCCTGAACTTTCAGCTTACTGTCTTTAATCAGCTTAACGATTTTCTTCGCTAGCGGTGTATCAATACCCTGTAGCATGGTTGCTTCCACACTGTAGGTTTTACCACTATGAACCATATTTTCAGGAACATTCAGCACCGAGCCATCAATTCCTCGTTTGGCAAATTTTTCACGCAGAATATCGATAAGTTGGTTAACCTGAAAGTCAGATTCGCTCGCGATCTTAACGGATTCGTTCTTCTCGTTTAATTCAAAACTCGCATTGACATTGCGGAAATCCCAGCGATTGGTTAATTCTCTCTGCGCATTTTCTACTGCATTGCGCACTTCCTGCATATCAACTTCTGAAACAATATCAAATGATGGCATTACCAGTCACCTCCAGCTAATCAATAATCCGGCATGATAACCGCTTTCCATTATTGGCAAAAGATCTATACTTCTCAGGCTAAGTGATCTTTCTGATTTCCGCGACATTAGGTAGTTTGAGATTTATGCAAGACTTGCATAATTTTAACGTTTCCGATGAAAGTATCTCTCAAGGAAGAACAATGAAAATAACTGTTCTGGGTTGTGGTGCCATAGGAAAATTATGGCTTGCCGCCTTGTCTGAACAACAGCATCATGTTCAAGCATGGCTAAAAGTTCCACAACCTTCGTTAGCTGTTCGTATTAATACATTACAAAATAGAACATTTGAACAGCAAGTCCTTGCCAATAATGAAAAGCATCTTGCTGAAAGCGAGCTACTGCTTGTTTGTCTGAAAGCCTGGCAGGTTCCCGATGCTATTAATAATCTCTCCCCTAAACTTTCCCCTGATTGCCCGATACTGTTACTGCATAACGGAATGGGAACACAGGAAGAACTTTTACCGCTACCTAACCCTATTTTATCCGGAGTAACAACTCATGGAGCCTATCAGGAAAATGGTATTGTTTATCATAAATCACCAGGAATAACCCAAATTGGCTCTATACTACCTGATGCCAATAAATTCAGTGTATTAGCAAATATTCTGAACGATGCTCTGCCAGAGGTAGTCTGGAGCAATGATATTTATGCTATCAGCTGGCTAAAACTTGCTGCGAACTGCATTATCAATCCGCTCACCGTACTTTACGATTGCAAAAATGGCGGATTATTAAATCATATTGCTAAAGTCCATGCTTTATGTGATGAGGTTCATCAAGTGATGAAGCATGATGGTATTCAGATCTCCAAGCAAACACTGATAGATTACATTATGGATATCATCACGAGGACATCAGAAAACTCCTCATCTATGCGGCAGGATATCCGCTCACAACGACGTACGGAAATAGACTACATTACTGGTTTTCTACTAACTCGGGCCCGTGTACATGGGCTGATACTGACAGAAAACGCACAAATTTATCGTTATATCAAACGACAGGAGGACGAATATGAACGCCTCAGCTCTCATTTGTCTCGCTCACGGTAGTGAAGAAACCGAAGCTGTCACAACTATTGATTTACTGGTCAGAGCCGGTATTAACGTCACCGTCGCCAGTACAGCAACAGATGGTGCACTGATATTAACCTGCTCACGTGGTGTTAAGATTGTCGCAGATGTCCCTCTGGTAGAAGTTGTTGACGAAGATTTTGATGCCATTATCCTGCCGGGCGGCATAAAAGGAGCGGAATGTTTTCGTGATAGCGGGCTAGTCGTGGAAAAAATTCGCACGGCACAAAGTCAGGGAAAAATCATCGCTGCAATTTGTGCATCACCGGCTATTGTCCTGGAACATCACCAACTTTTTCCAGTTGGTAATATGACGGGGTATCCCAGCATGAAAGATAAAATAGCGCCAGAGAAATGGATAGATCGGCGGGTCTATTTTGATGAGAGAGTCAATCTACTCACCAGTCAGGGACCTGCGACTGCTTTTGACTTCGCTTTAAAACTGATTGAGCTTTTGAAAGGGAAAGATACTGCCGCAGAAGTTGCTGCTCAGTTAGTTTTGCCTCCAGGGATAAACAATTACCAAAATCTACAGTAATTGTTTTGTTAATAATAAGCTGCTAGTAACAATACATAATGCCAGCAGCTTATCTGTTTTCAGATTAAGGGCGATAAACTTTCACATTCTGGAAACCCTGTTCACGCAGGTAAAGCGCCTGTAAACGGCTCATTACTCCACGCTCACAATACAACAGGTAGTTTTTCTCTTTTGGCAAATCGCCAAACTGGGTACTCAGCTTATAGAAAGGCAGTGAATGGATATCGATGCCTTCCATTTTCAGAGGACGGTCATCCTGTTCATCTGGTGAGCGAATATCCAGTAACACATCATCAGAAGAAAACTCAGTCACCATTTCTACTTCTACAACCTGCTCACCAGCCTGCTCAGCTATCTGACGGATATCAAGATTCTGGGCTTCACTTACCACATGGTCCAGAATATCGAAATTAAACTTATCTTCTTCTGCCTCAATTTTGGCTTTGACTGCTTTCACTGTCGGGCTTTTAGAGATAACGCCACAGAACTCGGGCATAGTGCGGGCAAAATCTTCTGTGCCTATCTCTCGAGCCAGCTTAATAATGTGCTCTTTATCATGAGAAATCAGAGGACGAAGGATCAGGGTATCTGAAGCATTATCAATCAGTCTCAGGTTAGTCAGTGTCTGACTGGATACCTGCCCCAGCGCTTCTCCTGTCACAATTGCCTGAACACCATAGCGCTCTGCAATTTTGGAGGCGGCTCTGACCATCATTCTCTTAAGCACAACCCCCATTTGACCGTCATCCACTTTTTCCAGAATTTCTGCGACAACCGGTTCAAAATCGACAGCAACAAAACGAACTTTGTGAGAACTGCCAAATCGGTTCCACAGATAATGAGCAACCTGTTTCACCCCAATTTCATGGGCAGAACCACCAAGATTAAAGAAACAGTAGTGGACACGGCAGCCACGGCGCATCAGCATATAGCTGGAAACACCGGAATCAAAGCCGCCTGAAATCAGTGAAAGAACGTCTTCCTGTGTTCCGATTGGAAATCCGCCAATCCCCGGATGACGAGCTTTAACCAGAACCAGTGTATCCTGATTAATTTCCAGATTAACTGTCACATCTGGATGGGTCAGCTTCACTTTGGCAGATTCAATATGCTGATTCAGGCCGCCACCAATATATCGTTCAGCTTCATTGGAAGTAAAACTGTGTTTACCCCGGCGTTTTACACGGACACAAAACGTTTTTCCATGCAATAAATGCCCATATGTTTCGTAGGTTTGTTCAAAGATATGATGCAAGTCACGAAACTCTCTCTCTTCTACTTGCAGGATATGGTGAATACCCGGAATACGTGTAAGTGCATCACAAATTTCTGCGCCGAGGTTATCATTTTTAGTTCGAACTTCTATATTATCCCAATGGCGAACAACAGCAGTTCCCTCTCCGAATGTTTTCAGTACATTACGGATATTGCTGGCAAGGATTTTAATAAAACGTAAGCGGACACTCTGGCTCTTGATCGTAATTTCTGGGAATAATTTAATGATAAACTTCATAGTAAGATATAGTAGTCATTCAGTATTGAACTATCACAAGCAGGATCAATGATGGTTCTTAAATAGTCAGTTGGATAGGGCGCAGAGTATAACACCATCTCACTATATCTCCTGTAAAAAAACAGTTTGTCTGTAAAAAAACAGTAGTAACGAATGATTTATTTCTTTCAGTGTAGTAGGGTACTCTGCAATTCTGTAACGGATTTACTTCACTGTAACTCGTTAAATAATCATACTATTAAATCATTATGTCTAAGGCAAACCGAACATCAGCAACCGAGCAGGCACCGACTTTTGAAACATCCCTGAAAGAGCTGGAAGAAATTGTCATTCGGCTGGAATCAGGGGAGCTTCCTTTAGAGGATGCATTAAATGAATTTGAACGCGGAATTCAACTTGCAAGACAAGGGCAAAAAACCCTCCAACAAGCGGAACAACGAGTACAAATTCTATTAAGTAATGATGCACAATCGCCGCTTGATGAATTTTCGCCTGATGCTGAGTAACTTTATGTCTGAACAATGTAAGGCTCCTTTTGAAGAGCAATTAAGCAATTGCCAGCAACATATCAATGAGAAGTTGATGGCAACATTTTCTTCGCTCCCCTTTTTAGGCAGCCCATTAGCAACTGCTATGCAGCACGGTGCTGTATTGGGTGGAAAACGGCTACGACCATTTCTGGTTTACGCAGTAGGTGAAATGCTGGGACTGCCCAAAGAGAGCCTTGATGCGCCAGCCCTTGCTATAGAGTGCATTCACGCTTATTCCCTGATCCACGACGATTTACCCGCAATGGACAACGATGATTTACGCCGTGGTCAGCCTACCTGCCATATAAAATTTGGTGAAAATCATGCCATTCTGGCCGGGGATGCTTTGCAGTCGTTAGCATTTGAGATCCTGGCAAAACACGACATGCCAAATATCACACTATCTGATCGCCTTGAGATGGTTGCTGAATTAGCAATATCCAGCGGTATTGCTGGTATGTGCGGCGGGCAGTCACTGGATTTGCAAGCGGAAGGAAAGCAAATTGATCTGACCGCTCTGGAAAAGATTCACCAACACAAGACAGGTGCGCTAATTCGTTGTGCTGTCAGGCTTGGCGCGTATGGCGCTGGTGCACGGGGCCGGGAAGTATTACCTTTACTCGATCAGTACGCCCAAGCTATCGGCCTCGCGTTTCAGGTTCATGATGATATTCTGGATGTCATTGGCAATACAGAAATTATCGGCAAACGTCAGGGGAACGATCAGCAGCTTGGTAAAAGTACCTATCCCGCATTACTGGGATTAGAACAGGCTCAGAAAAAAGCCAAAGATCTGCATGAAGATGCCATTGCCGCTCTCACAGAACTGGAAAAACAATTCTATAATACTGTGACTCTAAAACAGCTGGCGGGCTTCATCATTGAGAGAAACAGCTAAAAACTCAGGCCATGATAACCGCTGATTGATGAGTTATCAGTTAAATAAATTCAAAATAAAATAGAATATGGCCTTCTCGGGAGAACCCCCGCAATTACATGCTAATAATATCAGGGTTCTTAATCTTCAATTTATATATCCAAGGGATTTCAAGTGGCATCACGGCGGCAAGGGAATGAGACACGGAAGCATAGATAACCGTATGTTTATAAAAACGGTGACCGGGGCAAATGAGCTTAGCCAACAAAGAGGCAACTTGAAAGACGAAGGATATAACGTGCATAGCATTTTAACAGGCATAGCATGAGCATTGATATAGCGAAATATCCAACATTGGCATTGGCGGAAACCCCTGAAGAGCTTCGCCTGCTACCTAAAGACACGTTGCCAAAGTTATGCGATGAACTGCGCCAATTTTTGCTAAACAGTGTCAGTCGCTCCAGCGGCCACTTTGCTTCCGGCCTTGGAACTATCGAATTAACCGTCGCACTCCATTATGTTTATAAGACACCCTTCGACAATTTAGTCTGGGATGTCGGTCATCAGGCTTATCCACATAAAATTCTGACCGGGCGCCGTGACCGTATCAACACTATCCGCCAGAAAAATGGCCTCCATCCTTTCCCGTGGCGGAATGAGAGTGAATATGACACACTTTGTGTCGGGCACTCATCAACCTCAATCAGCGCTGGTTTAGGTATGGCAATTGCGGCAAAACATGAAGATAAAGGCCGCAAAACAGTTTGTGTGATTGGTGATGGTGCCATTACCGCAGGTATGGCTTTTGAGGCCATGAACCATGCAGGAGATATCGATCCCGATATGCTCGTCATTCTTAATGACAATGAAATGTCGATATCTGAGAACGTTGGCGCACTGAACAACCATCTGGCACAGCTTCTTTCCGGTAAGTTGTATACGACTCTGCGCGAAAGCGGCAAAAAAGTCTTTTCCGGTCTGCCTCCTATCAAAGAACTGCTGAAAAAAACTGAAGAACACCTCAAAGGTATGGTTGTTCCCGGAACGCTGTTCGAAGAACTTGGGTTTAACTATATCGGCCCTGTTGATGGTCATGACGTACTGGCACTGACTCAGACACTGAAAAACATGCGTGATCTGAAAGGGCCACAATTTCTGCATATCATGACCAAAAAAGGCCGTGGATATGCTCCTGCGGAAAAAGATCCTATCAGTTGGCACGCGGTTCCTAAATTTGATCCTTCAACAGGTTCTCTGCCAAAAAGCTCAGATACCCGCCCGACATTCTCGAAAATTTTTGGTGAATGGTTATGCGAAGAAGCTGCCACTGACAAAAAACTCATGGCGATCACGCCCGCTATGAGAGAAGGCTCAGGCATGGTGCGTTTCTCCCGTGAATATCCAGAACAATACTTTGATGTTGCCATTGCTGAACAACATGCTGTGACATTTGCAGCAGGTCTGGCCATTGGGGGATATAAGCCTGTTGTCGCGATTTACTCGACTTTCCTGCAACGTGCTTATGATCAGCTCATCCATGATGTGGCCATCCAGAACTTACCTGTCCTGTTTGCCATCGATCGGGGGGGAATTGTCGGTGCGGATGGGCAGACCCATCAGGGTGCTTTCGATCTTTCGTTCCTGCGCTGTATACCCAATATGGTTATTATGGCGCCAAGTGATGAAAATGAGTGCCGACAAATGTTGCATACCGGCTACCAATATCAAGACGGTCCAGCTACTGTCCGTTATCCACGTGGTGCGGGTACAGGCGCAGAACTTCAGCCACTGGGAATATTACCCATTGGCAAAGGGATTATCCGCCGTCAGGGAGAGAAAATTGCCATTCTGAACTTTGGTACATTACTGCCAAACGCATTACAGGCTGCTGAATCCCTGAATGCAACCGTTGTTGATATGCGCTTTGTCAAACCACTTGATAAAGAACTGGTTCTGGAGATGGCTTCCCGACATAATTTACTGGTAACGCTGGAAGAAAATGCCATCATGGGTGGTGCAGGCAGTGGAGTTAATGAACTGCTGATGCAAACAGGGAGCTCAGTTTCAGTGTTAAACCTCGGGTTACCTGATTACTTTATACCTCAGGGAACACAGGCAGAACTTCATTCTGATTTAGGGTTAGATTCCGCTGGCATTTTAAACGCTATCGAAAAACACCTTAAACAATAAATTGTCATAACGGATGAATATTTTCTATTATTCATCCGTTTTACTTCTTAGCTAACCTCAGCTTCGCTTAAAAATAGCGATCTCATTATCCCGTAGATTCAAGCTCGGTTTTTTAGGTTGGAATGTATAAGCAATAAGGCCGGCAGTAACTTCCAATAAAAAACCGAGTTGACTGCGATGCCTTGAATGCTCTATCTGAGAAATATTCTTGAGCTGATCGATGACGGTTTCTATCAAAAACCGCCGCCTTAACATCAATCTATCCCAGAGAGATAATGCCTTGGCTTTCATGTTACTCCGGACATTCGTGATTAACGTGAC
>NZ_CAWNQH010000078.1:0-43054 GCF_963876495.1 Xenorhabdus sp. KJ12.1 | reverse complement strand
CTATCGCCTACCCGTACGCTACGGCTTCCCGCCCTTTTAAGGGGGCGGGAAGCCAGCTCGCCTTTTCTTATGCCGTGGATAACTTGCCGCCTCTTTGGTGTCGCTTTAACGTTCTTTTGTCTCCGACCGTCCGACTCTTGAGATGCTGTTATATCTGTGCGGTTGGTTCGCTTCGCTCACAGCTTGGCAGGGATGGGGGGTGTCATTGCTCCCTGGTTAGCCCCCCCTTTGTATCGGCGGTTCGGCGATGGTATCCCCAGTGGCTTCTGTGAGCCGCCTTCCATGCGCTGCGCGCATAAGAACCCAAAATACCCACTTCACTATCTGGATAATTTTAATTTAACTATATGATTAATAATATATTTATTGACATCATTCCCTGAATAGGGAATAATGTATATATCGAAACGGGGCAACCCATTATTACGCCATATGGCAGGAGTTTCATAAAATGAAAAAATCAGAAATTTGTAAAGTAGCTTTAGATAGAGCATTAAGTAATGATTCTGAGGCAAACTATGAAACCATTTATGAAGGTTTCGAAGCTATGGGAATTAATGAAGATGAAATTTTGCCTAGAGAAAATATATTTACTTTCAATGCCTGGATTGCAAAGAATAGAGTCGTTAAAAAAGGAGAGAAGGGAGTAAAAGTTACTACGTATATCCCGTGTAAAAAGAAAGATAAAAAGACTGGAGAAGAAAAAATTATAAAAATAAAAAAGGAAACAGTAGTTTTTCATATATCACAAACTACTATCCTGAATGAAAAAGAGCAGGAGCAGGAGCAGGAGCAGGAGCAGGAGCAGGAGCAGGAGCAGGAGCAGGAGCAGGAGCAGGAGCAGGAACAGGAGCAGGAACAGGAACAGGAGCAGGAACAGGAACAGGAGCAGGAACAGGAGCAGGAACAGGAGCAGGAACAGGAGCAGGAACAGGAGCAGGAACAGGAACAGGAGCAGGAGCAGGAACAGGAACAGGAGCAGGAACAGGAACAGGAGCAGGAGCAGGAACAAATAAATCACTATGAATTACGTCTAAAAGCACGGCGTGAACGATATAAAAATTTAGCTGAAAAAGCAGAGGAAAATAGCCAAATTTATTATAACCAAGCTAAAAATATGGCGTCATATATACCTTTTGGGCAACCTATTTTAATTGGTCATCATAGTGAAAAAAGAGATAGAAATTATCGAAATAAAATTAATAATAAATTTGAAAAATCTTTTAAATTATTAAATAAAGTTAAACACTACGAACAAAAAGCAGCTAGCGTAGGAACAGGAGGAATATCAAGCGATGATCCAGAAGCGATAACAAAGTTAAAAACAAAACTAGAAAAATGCATAAAAAGCCAAAATGTAATGAAAGAGTGCAATAAAATAATTAGGGGTAATGAAAGCGAAGAACAAAAAGCAAAAAAAATAATACTTTTGGGTTTGTCTGAAAATAATGCAAAAGAATTGTTGAAAGATGATTATTTAGGACGGAAAGGCTTTGCAAGCTATTCTTTACAAAATAATAATGCTGAAATAAATAGGTTAAAAAATAGAATAAAAGAACTTGAAAACCAAAAGAATTTAAAAGAAATTAAAGAAGAATATGAAAGTTTTATATATATGGTGGATATCGAGGAAAATAGAATAAAATTCATTTTTGATGGGAAACCAAAAGAAGAAGTGAGGAAAATTCTAAAAGAAGGATCATTTAAATGGAGTAAGAATAAAAATGCTTGGATTAGAAAAATTACTCATAATGCTTTATATACAGCAAAAAAATTAAAAGAGAAAATACAAAAATTATAATTAAAAAGGGGGCTATTTAGCCCCTTTTTTCTATAAATAGAAAGGAGTGCGGTTACGCCATAAAAAGGCATTGAGCCTTTTTATGGCGTGGCGGCAACGTCCAGTTACCCACCGCAAGCGAAAAGGCGCAGGTACGGCTTCGCTCCGCTATCGCCTACCCGTACGCTACGGCTTCCCGCCCTTTTAAGGGGGCGGGAAGCCAGCTCGCCTTTTCTTATGCCGTGGATAACTTGCCGCCTCTTTGGTGTCGCTTTAACGTTCTTTTGTCTCCGACCGTCCGACTCTTGAGATACTGTTATATTTGTGCGGTTGGTTCGCTTCGCTCACAGCTTGGCAGGGATGGGGGGTGTCATTGCTCCCTGGTTAGCCCCCCCTTTGTATCGGCGGTTCGGCGATGGTGTCCCCAGTGGCTTCTGTGAGCCGCCTTCCATGCGCTGCGCGCATAAGAACCCAAAATACCCACTTCACTATCTGGATAATTTTAATTTAACTATATGATTAATAATATATTTATTGACATTATTCCCTGAATAGGGAATAATGTATATATCGAAACGGGGCAACCCATTATTACGCCATATGGCAGGAGTTTAAAAATGAATAAATCTAAATTAGTAATTGGTCAAGTTGTATCAACGGAGCTGTATAATAAAGGTAACGGTGTTATATATGCCATTCATGGAGAGCAAGATCTTGCATCTATTAGAAATCTACATGGCGTAATTTATATGGGGGGTTCTTCTTCTTTTGATATTGTATTTTATAATGGTACAAAAAGTAATTTATTGCCTGAATCCATTTTATGGGGTACTCAGTGGCAGATTCATGATGAGTTTGTTAGTCAGGAAGAAATTGATTCTCTCTTAGAGAACGCAAGCTACTACGAACTCAAGAAAAAAGAGGAAGAAGACAGAAAAAAAGAGCTTTATCAGAAAGGCATCGAAAATACTATTAACAATCATGAGTACGCCCATTTAAATAGAGTGAGTAGTAAATATAATACTAAAGAAGCTATAAAAAATATTAGATTAGATCTAAAGATGAATTTTCCAGGCATTAAGTTCTCTGTCAGAATGTCTAGCACTAGTGTTTATATATCATGGAGTAAAGATATTAATTTGACAGAGGAAAAAGTAGAAAGATTGGTTATTAAATTTAAAGCCGGTTCATTTGATACCTTTGAAGATATTTATAAAAATAACTACACACCATTTAATGAGATTTTCGGCAGTGTTGATTATATCTTTTTAAGAATTAAATGATTTATAAAAGCGGGTTTTTCCCGCTTTTTTTCTAGTAATTATGTTGACTTAATTCCCTAAATAGGGAATAATGTATATATCGAAACGGGGAAGCCCATTATTTAATGCCATACGGCAGGAGTTCAAAAATGAATAAGTTTAAGATTTTTTTTCTTGGTAAGAATATTAATGGCGAAGTTGTTGATTGCTGTACTCAAAGAATTATTGCCAAAGATCAAAATGAAGCAATAGAAAAATTCAAAAAAAGTAGTTTATGTAAACCTGAATATTTTGGGATTTTTGCGAAAAAAATAAACTAAAGTACAATTATTTTCAGGAGGTAATATGCTGCCGAATTGCTGCTAACAATTCGGCAAGTGACACAAGAAAATATTAGGAGTTTGCTTATGTCTCTTAACATTATATGTTATGCGGAAGATGTTGCAATGGGAAAACGTGTAAAATCTATTCCCATGACAAAAGAGGAATGGAGATTTTTTATATTTTGGTTAAATGTATATAAAAGATATCACGGTAATATTTAGAAATTCAGGACGTCTTCGGACGTCCTTTTTTATATCTTTATGAAAATTTTATAATAATAAGAAACAATTTTGGAAAAAATTTTCACAGGTTAATCATCAACATAATCCGTTTTTTATGCGCGCAGCGCATGGAAGGCGGCTCACAGAAGCCACTGGGGACACCATCGCCGAACCGCCGATACAAAGGGGGGGCTAACCAGGGAGCAATGACACCCCCCATCCCTGCCAAGCTGTGAGCGAAGCGAACCAACCGCACAGATATAACAGCATCTCAAGAGTCGGACGGTCGGAGACAAAAGAACGTTAAAGCGACACCAAAGAGGCGGCAAGTTATCCACGGCATAAGAAAAGGCGAGCTGGCTTCCCGCCCCCTTAAAAGGGCGGGAAGCCGTAGCGTACGGGTAGGCGATAGCGGAGCGAAGCCGTACCTGCGCCTTTTCGCTTGCGGTGGGTAACTGGATGTTGCCGCTATTCTGAAAAATAACTCAATGTTGTTTTTCAGAGTAATAGAAATTTTTCTGGAAGTATATTTAGATAAATTAATCTATCTAAAAGTATAGGGTAGAACAATATTTTTTATAAAAAAAAGGCTATTATAGTTTTTGTTAATGTTACTATTCATAGTATGAAACTATCTAGCCTATTACCTGATTTTTATTTTAGTAGGATCTACTGAATAATTTCGTTACTTACAGTTTTAGATTTTCTACTCCTCTTTTTAACTTCAAGGATTGATTTTATATCTTTTTGTGTTAATTCATTCATTCCTAATTCTTTCAGTTTTTCCAGTATCTCACTTACTGTATATCCTTTTTCTTCTTTGAGTTTTTTTATTGAATCTTTCAGTATATTCAATGCTTCTGATTTTATTAACCTCTGTTTTGATAAATCTGGTAATTGGTTAAGTGAGTTTTCTATATCGTTCAGTCTATCTAGTGAGTAAAAATTGTTTTTATCATTCATAGTTCATCTGATCTTCTTATGGATTTAGTTACGATATATCATCGAATAAATAATTTGATTAGTCAATTGTGTTTTTTTATTTATTTTCTTTTTAACTCTATGATTTTTTCATGAAAAAATTGAAATTTTTATGATTTTTGATTCGAATGTATTTATTGATTTATGTGATTATTATCTAAATCTATTCGTGTTTTTTAGAATTTCTATTCTAATAATTTCAAATTAAAACTATTCATAATATGACGCATATATTACACGCTAGATTTCCATTTTTTCTAGCTAAAAAACTCAAAAGAGTTAAAATAGATAAATAAGTTAAAGATATAACAGGATGTGTCTTGTACGTACCGCCACGGCGATACATACAAGACAACAAGGTCAGGGCAAGCCCCGACACCCAGGTGAATTATGAGCAAAAGTGAAAATCGAAAATTGACACAACGTATCGAAATACGAGTTGATGAAAGTACAAAAATTAAATTAAAAGAGAAGGCTGATTTGGCCGGATTATCTCTTAGTTCTTATCTGATAAAAACAGGTCTATCTAGAAAGATAGTAAATAGAAGTGATTATAAAGCTATAGCTCAAATAAATCGGGTTGCAGCATTACAAAAACACCTCTTTATTGAAGGAAAAAAAATTGGTGATAAAGAATACTCTGAAGTGCTCGTGGCACTTAGGAAAGCTGCTAATATGCTAATTAGTGAGATAGAAAAAGATGATACCGAAAATCATTAAAAATAAAAATCAAGTATCGGGTAAAGAAGGTATTCGACGCTTAATTTCATACATTAGTACAAAGAACTCTGATCACTCAGATAGCCTGATTGATCAGAGTTCTTATGAGAAAAATCATGCGAAAAATTTAGCTAACTATCTTGTTAGAAAAGAACAATGTGTTATTGAAGTTGATAGTTATTATGAAAATGTTAATCAGGTTAACATTGATGGTATTTCTATCATTCATAATCTTGATTGTGATTTTGATAATGCGGCTGCTTCTATGCAGGCAACGGCGCAAGAAGCTGTTAGGTGCAAACACCCAATTATGCACTATGTTTTATCCTGGCAAGCGGATGAAACTCCATCAGACAAACAAATTTTTGACTCTGCATTATTTACACTTGAAGCTCTAGGAATGCAGAGCCACCAATACATGGCTGCTATTCATAGAGACACTGACAATGTACATGTTCATATTGCTGTAAATAGAGTTAATCCACTTACTTTGAGAGTTAATAAGGCTACTTATTCTCAAGAAATACTGCATAAATCTTGTCGTATTTTGGAGCTTAAACATGGTTTCAAACATGATTCAGGCTCATTCATCGTTAATGATCAAGGACACGTAGTTAAAAACCTTAATCGTTCTGAAAAAAATAGGCTTAATAAGCCAGAAATTGCCTATAAGAAAGAGCGCTATACAGGTATGCAATCCTTGTATAGTTACATTAAAAATGAACCTGTTAAGCATTTTGATGGTTCTACTGTGAGTTTACTTGACGAGTTTAAGTATGGGCTTAAAGCTGCTAATTCTTGGCAGGATGTGCATCATATGTTTTCTAAGGCTGGCTTTGTTTTAAGCCAGAGTAACCATGCAGGAGGATTACTTTTAACGCATACGAATAATGAGCAAGATAAAGTATCTGTAAGCTGGAGAAATATCTTTAAAGAAGACCAGCATAAACTCGATAATTTGCTGATGCGGTTTGGTTATTTTGAGCATACAAATTTAAATATTACCAATGTAAAGACTGAGTTAGGTTCTGGTTATTCATCTAATATTTCTATTGGTGAAACTGATCTTAGAGCTGAAAAACGGACAGAACGACTAGCACAGCGCCTTTTACTTAGAGGGCATTACGAAGAGTATAAATCAAATCTTCCTGTGTATCCGTTCAATCGTGGTCAACTTACCGAAAAAATGCGCGCCATTAATACTCATGTTAGAAATATGAAGAGAATGGTTAAAGCTACATACTCTGATCCGGTTGTAAGGCGTCAATTTTATAATTTATGCGAATTTGAACGATATAAACAAATCGCTGCATTGAGACTGGAAGATAAGCAGGCTAGAAATGGTTTTTACGCTGATAATCCTAGAATGACCTATCGGCAATGGGTAGAACATGAAGCGCTTTCTGGTGATGCTGCGGCATTATCTCAACTAAGAGGATGGCACTACTCCCAGGCTAAGAAAAAACATCATCAAGAAGCAGTTATGTCTCGATTTAATGAAAATCGTGATACGGCTATTAATGCTATTTTATGTCATGGCAGGGGAGATGTATCTCCAGCTAATTCAGAATCGTTTGGCCTCAAACCTGAGTTATTAAAAGATGGCTCAATTGTCTACCGTGATTTAGTGACAAATGACCCAATTTTACTTGATCGTGGGCGGGTTATTTTTACACGTTCAAATGCAGAGGGTAAACATAAATTAGCAGCTATTGGTTTATCTTTGAAAGGCGATACTAAACAGATAAAAGTGATGGGTAATGACGTATTCAAAGCGGATTGTGTTAAGTATGTAGAACAATATAAAGCACACTATAAAGAATTTTCTCATGTTTCAATAAAATATAACGTATATAGTCAAAACATGGAAAATGAAAATCAAAAAAATACAAATCAACAATTGCAAAATAATAATAATGATGTAAATTTAAGCTATAGGTGATATTGTTTTTAGGGCTTATTTATGAGAAATAAAAAAATTATTATTTTACTTAGTTTATTATTAGCTGGGTGTGCCAACAATAAATCAAATAAAGAAATAAATGCTAATCAACTTGTTTATGACGAATTGAGTAAACAGGCGATATCTATAAAATTAGCTCAAGATGAGCTATATCAGGCAGGGGCAATAAACAAAACTAATTTTAAATTACCCACTGTTATTATGAATGATGCTCAACACATTAAAACTAACTGGCAAGGTGACGCGAAGGAGCTTTTAGCACAACTTGCTAAACAACGCGGTAAATCCTTTTCGACTCAGGGGCTGATTTTACCGCTTCCAATTAATATCAACGTTATTAATGCCTCTTATTATTCCGTAGTGAATTTAATTCAAGAACAAATTGGTTATAGAGGCGTTATTGAAGATCGCACAGATGCAATCATTTTACATTATAAAGGGAATGATAAAACACCTAAAAATGCACTATGGCGGTAAGTTATGAAAAAAATATTTTTATTACTTCCTGTGCTATTTAGCACAATGGGTGTCGCTCAGGTAAATGATGATAACTTAGGTATTAACTCAACAGCAAAACCAATGCGTGACTATTTATCATCGAACAACAATAGTCATGATGTTGATGATATTAAATATTCAATGTTGAAAGAAATATCTGAAACTATTGGTTTTCGCGGGGGTAAAGCCGAACGATCCGTTGAATTATTAAAGGCTTTGGAAAAGCATTCATCTACGTTAGACATGATGTATCGCTTTGAACCTTTAATCAGTGTGGAAGGTTACGCCCCGCCAGTTATTGTAGAAGCTAGAGATGTGGCGCATATTACTGATGAACAGATGAGAACGGGTACTAGAGTTTATGAAATTATTAAACCGGCTAGATTTGTCAGTAACCCCCCATCTTGGAGGCAATACCTGAAAGTTGGACTATACAATAGCGCTATTGAACAGCCTGAACTGGCTGTCTTGCCTAAGAATCTTAAAGAACGTGGAGTTTGGAAAGAAGGAATTATTTCTGGTTGGGCTAAAGGTCGTGAAAATGCTGATGATGTTTTACGTTCGAATTTTAGTCGGTTAACACGCGATTACAACGGTATGCTGCGTTATTCTACATTGTTGCAATTAAACATGATTAAGCCGCCTGTTATTTCTCAAAAAATACTCACTGTTACCGGTTCAGATGAACGCATGATCTTGGGTGATAAAGTCAAGAGAATTGATAACAAAGCCACTTTGGAGCTTAACAAAAACCAATGGAAACCGACAATCAAATAGAAAACAGAGTATTAGCTGATTTGATGTTAGATGCTCAACCGTCACCTGATGATATTAAGCATTTTTTTGTTAAGTGCGCGAAACATAATGTTTCAGATATCTTATTACAAGGTGGTTCAAAAATATGGATAGAACGGTATGGACGGCAAATTTGTGCGACTCCTAAATTTAGGTTATTGCAAAATAGAATGGATTTAATTGTTTCTGAATTGTGGGGCGATCATGTTAGGGGAAGTTTAAGACAGGGACAAATCCACAATACAACCTTTCAGTTGAAAGGCCAGGAAAACGATCTCTATGGTTTAGATAAAGGTGAAACGGCTCGTTTCAGGGCTAATTTCACACAAGCTACAGTCAATGGTAATGCTGGTATTATTTCTGCTACTTTGCGTGTTTTAAATAGCAAAATACCATCACTGGAATTACTAAATTTAGAACCGGATCTTCAAGAAAATCTCCTACCGGCTTCTGGTCTTGGATTGATTGGAGGACAAACAGGTTCAGGTAAAAGTACATTACAGGCCGCAAAACTTCAGTATTGTGGTGAAAATTTTGTCGATAAAAAAATTATGACACTTGAAAGCCCTGTCGAATACTTATTAGGGGGTGTTAAGTGGATCGCACCAGAACCGGCACAATCTGAAGTAGGTATTGATGTTCCTAGTTTTGCTGAAGGTTTGGCTTTATCGGCACTAAGGCGAGCACCGAAGATTATCGGTATTGGTGAGCTACTAGAAATTAAAGCGATGGAAGCGGCCATAACTGCGGGAGAGTCAGGGCACTTTTGCACGGGAACCTTGCATATAAGTAGTGTTGGCGAGTCATTCCCTCGTGTTTTATTTATGTTCCCGGCTGAATACCGAGAAGCTATCGCTTATTCTTTGCTCAAAGTTATCAAGTATGTTGTTGTTCAAAGATTGATTAAGAGTTTGGACGGTAAACGAATTGCTCTCAGGGAATTTGTGATTTTTGATCAGGAATATAAAAATAAGCTGCTCGATCATCCTTATCATGAATGGGGAAAAACGATTGATAAGGATTTGGCTAAGACCGGAAAAACTATTCCACAGAAAGCCTATAGAGAATTTGTGAACAACAAAATATCTAAACAAGAAATGATTGAAGTTGCCGGAACAGTTAAAGATTACCAACGGTTAGAGGATGGCACTTATGGAAATTAACAGGTGGAGAAATGCCGGAAAACCATTAAAGATATTGGGTGTATCTTGGGGTTGGTATTTGCTGATTCTTACTTGGTTTATACATATGACCACAGTTCATGCTTTACTGGTTATCGTTTGGGTTGGCTTCTTGTCTTTCCTGCATCATAGGAAATTATCGCTGACAATATTATTTGGTAAGGCTAAGGGATGGTTGCGGGGTAATCACTTAACTGGTCGGCCGTGGTGGATGAGAAGAAACGGGTAATTATAGAGGTTATTATGAAAGAGAAAAAAATTATTAATTGGGCTGCTTATTCAAGCCCTGAAGAACGTATTAAAGCGTTAAATGAAAACCCAGACGCGATTGCAAATGAACTTTTGTTAGAAGGTGGTTCAATTGTTTATCGTGAGGAAGATACTCCGATAGGTTGTTTTATTAGAGAGTATTCGGATGGGCGAAAAATAATATTTAGACGAGATGAGCAGGGGCAGGAAATAGTCATTCAGCAAGGTTAACTCATAAACCGAGATTATTATAATGAATAATAACCCTACATTGTGGGTTTTTGCTGGCATCAATGGTGCCGGCAAATCCACAATTCAACAACGTGTTTTCGATAATGAAGAAATAAAAGTTATTAATGCTGATCTATTAGCCGCAGAGAAACCGCTTTTGTCCAGTGGAGCGGCTAACACGTTGGGTGGTGGCCGGGAAGCTATTCAGCAAGTCCGAGAAGCATTAAAAAATCGGGAATCATTCAGTATCGAGTCTACATTAGGGGGCAAAGGAGATCGTGATACTTATGCTCTTAAAGTTATGCAACAAGCAAAAGATCAAGGTTATCAAGTTCGGTTAATGTATGTTGCATTGAATTCAGTTGATACAGCAAAGGAAAGGGTAATAGCCCGTGTAGCGAAAGGAGGTCATGATATACCTGCTGAAACTATTGAACGACGTTATCCCGAAACTTTGGGGCGCTTACAAAGAGCAATATCGATAGCTGATAATGCTTATGTTTACGATAACACTGGCCGACATTATCAGCTTATTGCACAAAAAGAAAATGATCAGATGTTTTATTTTTCGCCCCCGGAGTGGATAGAAAAATACTTACCAAAATCAGCTCAGGATCTGCAATCAGCACCACAACAGCAGGAACCAATATCACAGCAGAAAACACTTGTAACAGAAGTAGATGGTTTTGTATTTGATAATAGCAATGTAAAGAAAGAAAGACTTGACCTAGATGCATTGGCTCAGGCAATTACAACTCATTATGATGGTGAAAAAACACACTATTCTTTTAATAAAGAATTGGCTTTTTTTGACTATGGTCAGTCAATAAGAATGGCTACAGAACAAGCATCACAACGTGATGAAATGGTACTGATTGCACTACAAACCGCCGCGCTACATCATAAAAGCGGATTTAAAATTGTAGGTAGTGATGAGTTTAAAGATAAAGCACTCTCCTTGATTGCTGAATATGATTTGAAAGTGACCTTAACTGATAAAAGTCAATTGGAGCAGTTAGAAAAATTAAAGCAAGATTATCAGAAAGAAAATAAACCTGAAGACAAATCAGTATCTAGTCAAACAGAGGATCATGCGGGTAAAAATAACTCTCTGGATGAGATAAAGGATAAAAAGCCAGAGCCAGATATAGATGCCTTAGTTTCCCAAGAAACTAAAATATCAGACGTGAATGCTAACTCTGATAAGGTATTAAATGAAGAGAAAGGACAAGATCAATATATTAGAGGTGAACTTGTTAAAACAGGAAAAGCGCCTTTTGAATTTAAAGAAGGTGAAAATGAAAGCCCTTATATTGTATTGAAAACAGACAATAAAGATAATCGTAATATTACATTATGGGGTGTTGATTTCCCCAGGGCGATTGCTGAAAATGATGTTAAATTAGGTGATCTGGTTAAAGTTAAACATTTAGGGAAAAAACCAGTTACTGTCTCTGTTCCAGTTAGAGATGAAAATAATAAAATAATTAAATATAAAGAAATAACAACAATACGTAATACATGGGAAGTTAAACCTGAATATCCTAAGCCAACAAAAGATAATCCTGATACCGTATTTCCAAAAGATTTTAAGGGATATGATATTGAAACATTCAAAAAAATACAGGGAAAAGTTCACGAAAAATTATACGATTTTTATGAAAAAAGCGGGATGATACCGAGTATCAGTAATGATATTGAAAAGTATAAAGGCGATTATATTTGGTTTTATCCGAATGGTAAGCCAGTTCCTGATAGTGTAACAAAACCGTTAACACCACCTAATATTTCAGATTATAACCGATTATCCGGCCAAATGGTTTTTACAGAGAATGGTACACCTGGTGCAGCTCCCGTTAATTCAGTGCTGGTTGCCGGTAGAGATGGATACCTGCAAGGGGTTGTACGTGATCCTAAGACAGATGTTTTCCATGATGTTATTGTTCCTATTAATACTAAAATGAAAGATGGCATTGTTGATAAAACCTATGTAACTTTTGCAGCATTTAAGGATGAGCAATGTAACTATATGGCCTATGGAAACATGGATAGTTCAGGTAATAACTTAAAATATAAGGTGTCAGAAACAAAAGATATTAGATCAATGAAGTTAACCAATCATGATTTCAAATATCAGAATAGCTTTGAACCGCTATTTGAAAATCAAAAATATCAAGCGCAACAGAGAGAGAACCAGCAACAAGAGGAACAACATGTTAATAAGAAAACAAAGGCAGCAAAACCGAAAATGTAGCAGAAGTAGTGTATTAATCTTAGGTGCATTTTTATTTGCTCAGTTTCTTTCTTTTGACGTATTAGCAGCTAATAATTCTATACCTAAGCATTTAGATTGTCCGGCAGGTAGGATAGCATTCGAGTCGCAAAAAATTGCAATACAATCTGAAATGAAAAGAGTAAACGATATGGCAAATGACAGTCAGGATATTAGCGATGAACTAGGTCAATGTTTGGGAGGGCTTTCTGTAAACATTAAAATACCAACTTTCCCTTCAATTAAAGAGATCTTAGATAAAATAAAAGAAGAGGCTTGCAAGGTCGCTAGATCTCAAGTTGACGAACATATAAGAGGTAAAATACCTTCATCGATAGATCCATGGAAATATGTTTCAGATGAAATACCTGATAGTAAATATAGGGAGTATATACCGGGAGTAGGTAGGAAAAATATTAACATAAATACCAAAGATCAATTTAAAGATAGCTCAGCTTTTCCCTGGTCGCTTTAATGTGACAACCCCTCGTTTTTGCGAGGGGAAGTAATTTATAAAGGTGATATTTTTTCTAAAATGATATTTAGTATATTTATTATTTTTCATTGAGTAATATTTTTCAAACCTTGTACTTTTCAAGTTCTGACGGTGTTAGCTTAGAAAAAAATGGCGAGCGATTACCAACGCCAGACCATGTGTGAATTATTTCTTTTCCTTCTTTTATTTCTACAGCTCTATACATGACAGGTAACTTTGCTGTTTTATTAGGAGAGATATTATATTTTTCTAATTCATCTTCAGAGAGGTTTTTGAAAAAATTTGGTCGTCTTCCTACGCCTGTCCAAGAATAAACTTTCTTTTCACCTGTTTCATCTATTGTTACTGCTCTGTATTTCACTGAAAACTTATTGTTTTTATTGAATTTTCTTCTTTTATCTACAGAGTCATTATTATTATCAGTATCGGAAATGGTTAGTTCATTAATAAAATTATTAACCTCCTCATCATTCATTCCATCTTTTTTTAGCTCATCAATTAATTTATTTATTGCTACGTTTAATTTTTCATGTTTTGATTCTCTACATTTAATTAAATCTGCTATTATATTGTTCATGTTTTGATTCGTATGGTATAATTCATCATCAGTGAATTTACTCAAATAACTTTTAACGCTTTCTGCGTTAGTTAGTATCTTTCTAAGAAAATTTAAATTCCTGGTAAAAACCATATCTGTCATTCTACTTACCTCTAAGGGCTAATATGGACAACGATAATAAAGACAAAGATAATCAAGATATTGTAGCAACTATTACTGAGTATGTTATTAAAGATGTTGTTAAAACTCTAAACAAAACGTGGCTGACAATCAGTTTAGGGTTAACTGCTGTATTGTGCCTATCTATCCTTACAAACATTTACTTTGGTGTAAAACTGGTAAACAAAGAAAGAGAATATTTTGCGACAAGTGAGGGTTATGTTTTTCCTATCACATCAACTAAAGAACCTATTTATAACGAAAATGATGTACAAGAGTTTGCGGCAAAAAAATTAAGTGAATCATTGCAATTAAATTTTGTTCACATTGATAGCCAACTTTCTAAGGTTAAACCTGATTTTACACAAGTTGGTTATGACTCTTTTTATACCGCGCTACAAAAAAGTGGTCTTATTCAAGAAATTAAAACAAAGCGTTTGAACTTGAAGACTCTGTTTTCACCGGGAAATTTAACAACAATGGGAAAACTTCCTAATGGTGTTTTTGCCTGGCAATTTCGTTTTCCTATCACAATGCAAAAAGTGAGTGGAGACGGGAGTTACCGCAGTGTTGATTACAACGCATATGTTCAGGTAGTCCGAGTAAGTACAAGCAATAAACCTAATGGTATTGCTGTTAACCAAGTTGTTTTAACACCGGCCACTTAATACGAGGACGATATTTATGAAAGTGAAATCTATTGTAATCGCCTTCGCTGCTTTGTTTTCTTTTGGTGTAAGTGCTGAAGAAGTTCAAAAAAATACGACTCCATCAATACAAAATGCGGTATCGATGGATGCGCAAGATATGCAAGTTAATAGCAATACTTCAAAAGATAATCAAGCGGAGAAAACAAGACCTACAACGGCATTACCTTCATCTAATGATGTTGTGAGAGCAGCACAGCACAATACGCCGACTAAACAAGTAACTATCGAATCGGTCGGAGAGTTGCCTCCATTACCTGATGATTTGCAGTCTTTGGTTGAGCCAATAACGCCAAATCAAATACGCACAGTGAAGCAAAAATTGCACAACATAGAAGAAGCTGTTAATGAAATTCCGTATTCACCAATTCCTAAAGTTAGTAGTCAGACGGTGAGTTTATCCGCAGGTTCTGCTATTCCCCAGGTTAGGATTTATAAAGGTGTGACAACGACGATTACTTTTTCTGATATTACGGGGCAACCGTGGAAAATATTAGTCCCTCCGGTTAATTCCAATAGTCAGGCTATGAAATCTAGTTATATACCAGAATCACCGATCATGTTTATTCAACCACTTTCAAATTATGTAAATGGCAATGTAACGGTTGCCTTAGAAGGGTTGCCAACACCTATCACGGTTAATGTTATTACTGCTACCCCAGACAGGCAGAAAAAAACGGTCAATGTTGATTATCGGTTAGATTTACGTATTCCAAAACGCAGCCCTAATGCTTTGACGAGGACACCAACCCCGACACAGAAAATTGATTTATACAGCAAAGAACTTCAAGCGTTCGTTGATGGTGTACCGCCTGAAAATGCAAAAAAAGTGAAGCTAAAAAATGCCCCAGCTAATACTGAAGCCTGGCTCATGGGTGATGAGTTAGTTATCAGAACGGATCTTTATTTGCGTGATGAATTTAGCCGAACCCTGACAGCTATTGATGGCACTCATGTTTATGTGCTCGATATTACGCCAGAAATTTTACTTTCAGATCTCAGCACAACACGTCGTGTCATGGTCGATGTGGGTTAAGGGGAGGGGAGCAATGACGGCCAAAAAACACTCAATGAAAAAGCTCGCTATTGTTATAGCAGGGATAGTAGCGGCTGGTGTAGTTATAGGTATAGTCATGATCTCATCGGGCAGTGATGAGTCAACAATGGCTGCACCATCAAAAGTTGTGAATAAATCTACGCGTATTGAAACAAATGATACTGATGATGATGAAAGCTACCGATTGCTTTTACAGCAGTATAACGAAATCAATACTGAAAAAGCATTAGCAACGGGTACAAGTTATGTTGGTATGTCTCAAGGTAAAACCGTTCCTTCCCCTGATGTTAATGTCCAGCAATATGATTGGGAAAAACAGACCCCGCCCACGCAACCGGCGCGATCTTCTAATCAACAAAGTTCAGATAATAAACAAGAAGAAGAGTTTAAAAAACGTAGATTAGCGCTTTTACAAAAAATAGAAGATAAAAGGGGGGTTCCTGAAATTGAATCAATTATTGCCACTACTAATCTATATGCAAAAGATATTGATAAAGAAAATAAATGGCCTGAGTGGTCAAGGAGTCTTTTTCCTGAAACAGCGGCCACTGCATCTTCACAAACCGGAACACAGGCTAATGATCAACCAGATAGGGGAGTGCAGTTAGTTGAAGGTTTATCTGCTTTTCCCTCTGTTGTTGATACGAAAGTGGATAGTGATAACCAAAATATGAAGATGGTTGCCCGTATAGCATCCGGTAAGTTAAGAGGTGCAAAACTCTTTTCTGAGCAACTGGCTCTAGCTGGTAATGGGATTCAAGTCAAATTCACGGAAATGCAATGGAACGGGCAACATTATCAAATTGAAGCCTATGCAGTAGAACCAGGAACAAAGGAATTTGCCATTGCCAGTGATGTGAATAATCGTTGGCTCACTCGTATTGTCTTACCGGCACTCGCTTTTGGTATCGGGCAAACAGGAAGTCTGTATAAAGACAGTAACTCTAGCATGATAGTTACTCCTAATGGGACTGCGTTTCGTAGTCAAGGTCGCCCTAATAGTGAAGCTATCGCCGGGACTATTGCCGGAGGTATTGGCGAGCAGGCAGGAAGAGTATTATCTCAAGAGTTCAGCAAATTACCTGTTAAGCAAGTCACGGTTGATGCTCAGAAAGTGATCGGCATTCAGTTCATTAAACCTGTTTATAGCTCAGATATAATTAATAAGTAGAGGGCAATATGTCAGATAAAGGTATTCTTTTTGATGATGTTAATAACGATACTTTAGATTTTGACTTATCAGCTAATAAAGAAAAAAGTAATAAGCCAAAATCGCCCCTTCATGCAACGAATGATAAAACTAAAAACAGCAATGTTAGTTTTATCGCTAAGTATTGGCCTCATGGTCTTGGTGCTGTTTTAGTTGTTGGAATGATTTCTCTTTTGGCCTATGAGCCATCAAATGATAGCACTGAAACACAAAAAGCAATGGTTATAAATCAGCCTGTTAAACATGAACAATCACAGACTGACTCAGGTTATATTGAGCGTCCTCAGTCGTCTGAGCAGGTAGCCAATTTATCTAAAATTTTAGTGGAGCAAAAAAAGCAGATTGATTTATTACAAGAGGAAAGTGAACATTTTAAAGTAGCGCTTACTCAACATAAACAGGCGATCCAGCAGTTACAACAAGATCGCAATTTAAGTACACCTCAGGTTATTAATGAAAGCGTGAAAGTTCAGTCAAAATATCCATCGAATATATTATTAAATAATATGTCGCTAAATGACATTAGCGGCAGTATTGCATGGATTAAATATCAAGGTAAAACACACGCTATACAAGTCGGCGATTTATTAGGTAGTGTCAGAGTAATATCGATTGATCCGCAGGAAAGAATAGTGATCACGAATAAAGGGTTGATCAAATAATTTCATGGTGAGCGTATGAACCTGGATATTGATAAAATATTGACAACAATAGGGCAAAATGCTCCGTTGATTGTTTCAACAATCTTTATTATTGGCGGTGTATCAGGGCTTCTTATCACTATCAGTTTCTTATTATCTGCTAAAAGACAGGCAGTACATCTTCAATCAATGAGAGTTGGTCGAATATTTTTAGGGATATTTTGCGCTGCCTTTCTTATTGGTATGTCAGAATTTATTTCTCAGGTTGGAGCTGGTTTTGGTTTGGGTTATGGGGAAATCAGTTATGGCGTACCAAATGTAGCATCTAAGGGTATTTATGGTTATGGGGCAGATACCGTTAACTCAGTCTTGGCTATTGCAAGAGTAATTGGTGTTATTTTCGTGTATGGAGGATTAAAACAACTATCTGATTCTAATTTAGAGGGAAATACTGATTTATCTAGTTCACAGTCTAGAGGACGGGGAATAATAAAAATAGTGTGTGGTGTATTGCTTATTTTTAACCCTGAAGTAATGGAGTCGTTGAGTAGAACTTTTGGCTAATTAAATAAGGTAAAACAACTATGTTAACTAAAGTTTATAATGTTGCATTAAAAATGAAGACTGCGTTTAAAGCTCGTAAGTATCAATTAATGGTAGCTTTATATGGTCTGTTATTATTGCCTTCTGCTGCTCGTGCAGAAACTATTTGGGATAATATCAGAAGCTGGGGAGATGGTTTGAAAAGTATTCGTGAACCTATTATGTGGGGAGCGGGTACAGCAGGGATAGTTATTATTATTTCTGGCTTGTTCATGATTAAGAATGTTAATGATGCTAAAAAACAAGGTCAGACAGGTGGCCGTAGTATGGGAACCGCCGTTATTGCGATTCTTATCGGTGCATTTTTAGTAGGATTAGCCGCCTTTATCAAGATTGCAACTGGTACAGCCGGTGTTGAATCTTCATTATAAGAAGAGAGTAGATTAAATGAGCAATAGCCAACAAGTCGCAACATGCTGTTTTTTTTGTGGAGTGAAAACAGATGCTCTATATGAATTAAAAGAAGATGGAAAAAAGAAATTAATCTGTTTGTTGTGTGCAGAACAGCAAACAGAATTATTTTCTTCTGATGCGACTGTTGGCTTTTTTGGGGTGAGAAAGCACCCCCGAAAATGTTACATGCTACTGAAAAGGGCTGTTATAAAAGCCCTTGATAGCGATGATGAAAAGCTGCAACAAAAAGCACACCTTATTTTAAAAAAAATGAGTGAATCTTCTGTTTTGGTTGAAGGGTTGTATGGTTCATCTCAAAGAGAAGATTTAAAAATACAATTACGCCAGCAACAAAAATTAGTTTTAATTGATAGTGATAAGCAAGTTGCTGATAAAGTTAAACAGGAAAATGATAACTACCCTGACATTAAAGAGTGGGAAAGAATTTATCAATCTTATAAGGGGAAGATATGAGTTTTTTAGATAATTTAGCGGAAACTATCGTTAAAAAATTTGCCAGCAACGGGACACTAAATTATGCCGATCTGTGTACGGTGATCGGTTTGAATAGTGATGATAAAAAATTACATCCTGAAATAAAAAATCCTTATATTTTCACCACAGAAAAAAATGAATATTTATCTGTGGCGGAAATAGTTGGGGCTAAATCAGCGTTTGGCGAAAAAGATTATAATGCTTATATAAAAGAATTGGCTATCGGGTTATCACAAGTTTTTAGTAAGAGCGGCCATAAAGTTAGCCTTTTCTTTGAAAGAGATCCCCTTAAAAATCTTGATGAACTGAGTAGTCTATATCAACCTCATGTTTCAGCAATGAAACGGCTTAATATAGATTTAACTTCTATCATAAAAGATGAGGCTGATAAATTATCCGCACATTATTCTCAAGAGAAATGTTATTTTGTTTTATACTCAAGTTTATCTTTGGTTAGTAAAGAAGAGATAGAAGAAGATACAAAGCGTATTAGTCGTGAACTTAACGGTGTAATGGCTTCAGAAAGAGGCCAAAATCCTTTAATTTATTCTTTGTCAGGGTTGAAAATATTGCATGACGCTGTTTTTTGGAAGTGTATTTCGACGTTAAAAGGAACAGCGGATAATGGATTGGTTATTGATGTTTTAGATGTAAAAGAAGTCGGTAATATACAAAAAAGAATATATAACCCGAATTCAACGCCTAAAAATTGGGAGCCTAGAACCGTCTATGATAAAAATATCGCATATGAGAGAAATTCGAATATTGATGAAGATAGGCTATTCCCAACGAAGCTAAAAAACCAAGTCTTAACGAATAAAATTGATGTTTATAATGATCTTATAGAATGTGATGGATTATTTTATAAATCAACATATGTTGATGATATGCCATTGTATCGAGTGTCATTTCAGAAACTTTTTAAAGAAATTCCTAAAGCGATCCCTTACCGAGTCAAATTTGATTTAATCGGGGGATGCGATACGATGTGGCGTTCAACTGTATTATCTATTCTTCGGTTTTTACCCGGATTGAAAAATATTGCTACTGATCTGGACTACCTAGAAGAACAGAATAAAGTTGAGCCATCAATTCGGTTTGCCATTGAATTTACTACATGGGGAAAAACAACCCATGATACCAAGCGAAATACTTCAATTTTATCTAAAGCTGTTCAAGGTTGGGGGATTTCAACGGTATCAGACAGTTATCCTGATCCTGTTGTTCCTTTTATTTCCAGTATTCCTGCGTTGGCACAAAGAACATCAGCCGAAATTGCCTTTTCACCATTAAGCGATGCGCTTTATTTTTTGCCATTTGAGCGCCCCGCCAGTGTCTGGGCTAAAAATGGCATTGTTTTCTATTTAACTGATGATGGAAAACTTTTTCCTTATCGAATTGCCAGCAATTTACAGCTCAAGCACACAGAAATGATTACCGGCACACCAGGTAGCGGTAAAAGTGTGTTAGCTAACCGGAACAATCTTGCTTTGGTTTATTTGTCACAGCAACGCTTACCTTTTGTGACAATTGTAGATAAAGGGCTATCAGCTAAAGGTATCTATGATCTACTTTCTCAGGTCTTGCCCCCTGAAGAACGCCACCAGATTTCTCATGTTGTATTGGAGAATAGCCGTAGGCATAGAGTCAATTTCCTAGAAACCCAGTTAGGAAGCCGTTATCTAACTTCATTGGAAAAAACCTTTGTTGTTCAGATGTTATCTGCATTTTGTATTGATCCAGAAAAAGGACTTCCACCGAATGCGAACGATATTAACTCTGTCTTACATATTCTTGTTGATCTGGTATATGAAAAATTGCGTCATGAAAAAGCAAAACTCTTTGAACCGAGTCAGAGTGTCGTTAATGAGGCGATTGAGAAAGCAGGACTCCTAAGCGAAAAAGGGGAAGAATGGCTAGCAATGGCATCGTGGTTTGATATCGAAGATGCTTTGTTTGATAAAGGGGAAACTTATGCGGCCACAATTGCACATCGCCATGCAATGCCAGTGCTCGATGATTTTCAATCCTATATCCACGAACCACAACTGGAAGCCGATTATAAGAAAGTTAATATTGAAGGCTCTCAGGAGAATGTACTTGATTATATCGGCCGATCAATCCGGGCAGCCACAGGAAAGTACCCGATTTTATCGGATACGACAAACTATGATTATAACGCCCAAACCCGCGTTACTATCCTAGATATGATGAATGTACTAGGGGCTAATACTCCAGAAGGACAATTACAATCAGGTATTATGTATTTATTCGCTCGCCATCTGGCAACGAAGAATTACTATTTACCGCAATGTGCCGATTCGTTTTTACAAGAAATTGATCCCCGTTATCGCCCATACCATGAAAAACGGATAGCCGAACTTGCTGAAGAAACAAAGCATACCTTTTATGATGAATGTCATAACTTCAAGGATATTCGATTTATTCAGAACTCCCTTAACACTGCTGACCTTGAAGATCGTAAATTCGGTGTAAGAACCGTTTTCTCTTCTCAATATGTACAACACATGCCGGAATCGGTCATTAAATCTGTAAATAGTCTTTTCATGATGCGATTAGCTGATGGGGATAAAGAATATCTTGAAGGATTAGGTATCTCGATTCCCAATGATGTTATTAAACGATTCAACCAACTTTCGTCCGGGGCGGCCAGAGATGGCAGTGGTACATACTTTTTGGCTGTTTTTAAAACTACAGAAGGGAATATTTGCCATATTCTGAAAAATACAGTCGGTACTAAGCAGCTATGGGCGCTGACCTCAAATATGAAAGATAGAAAGCTGAGGGAGTTCCTTTATAAAGCAATAGGGGTAAACGCCACCTTAGATATTCTGTCAGATCGCTTTCCGACGTCCACAGCGGTTCCTTATTTAAATAGCCTTTCTGACTCTGATACTGATGATGGTGAAGATACAACATTAATTGAAAAGCTCGCTAAAGAACTAATCGTTGCTCATTCACATAAGGGGACAAAATGAAATATTCCCGATCACCAATAAAAAAACTATCAGCACTTGTCTCAATATTATGTATAAGCAATCCTGTTTTTGCTTGGACAGTAAACGTTAATAGCTCTGTTCCGGTACAAACAATGGTAGTACCACAATTAAGCTCGATTAACGGCCAATTGGGAACGGTTAACTCTCAATTGGGAAACATACAGGTAACGTTGAATAATATTGGCTCTGCTATCAATCAACAAGGTGATAGACAGGCGTCATTGATAGACCAGGCATTTAAAAAACAGCAACAATTTGAAATTGCGCAGAAAAAACAAGATAGACAGAAAGCAATCATTGATAAGTATAAAATACCTGATGATATTTGTGCTCAATCAGTTTCCGGTGGAATGAGGAGCGCAAATAATGCAGCTTATTCCGGTATTGCTTCATTAGGCGCGGCAAGTTCAAATTCAAATGTCAGAAGTGCTTATCTGGCTCCGGCCAAATCAACAGATGTTGATACCGGCAATACTGCTTCAGTACACAGCGCCTATTGTAGTGAAACTGATATGGTAGCCTATGGCGGCACTAATTTTTGTCAAACTAAATCAGATATGCCTAACGGTGATATATCGCTTTCCAGTGTTCTACAGGGTGCAGGCCAACCCAATAAACAGCCAGAGTTTACCTTTACTGAAAAACAAGTTGATGCTGCCCTGCTTTATGCTAAAAACACCGCTGGCCGCAGTGCGGGACGAGCGCCAGCAAAAGGCGAAGTAAAATCAGCTTCTGGCCGAGTCTATCTAGGTCTTTTGAAACAATATCAGGCTTATATTGACGCAGCACAGCAACCACAACTGGAATTAATAGCAGCTAGTAAACCCAATCCTCAAACGATAGATCCGATTAATGAGGCTTTAAAAGTACCCAGTATGCGACATTATTATGATCGAACAGTCTCTGCGACAGGAAAAGGAAAGGAGGGAATGTCTTTAAGGGAATTCGAACAATTTGAAGTAGGTAGACGTTATTCAAATATTGCCTATCAAGCTGATTTAGCCAGTAAAACAGAGACTGAATTGTTGAAAGAGCAAATTATGGTATCAAATCTCACAAATTGGCTTTTATTAGAGAATAAAAAACAGTTAGAAAAGCAAAATATTTTGAATGGACAGATTCTTGCTATATTAGCGTACGGTCAATATAAAGATTTACTGGATTCAAAAGTAAATCAATTAAACCAGGCTGTTAGTGCTAAATAATTATTGTGTTAACTTTACTGATTAAGGTTAATTGTTGTAATTGATGTTTTGATATACAATTAAATATATGTAGTCAAAACATCAAAGGTAACTACGCATGAGTAATAATAAAAATGAAAATATTAAACCTAAGAAATTTATAAAAACAAAGAAGTTTCTTTATCATGCAACAGGGTTTTCTGATATTGTCTTTATAAGAAAAATATTTATCGAAGTATTCGATAAACAAAGAAATCGTTTTTCTTTATTAAAAAAACAATATGATGATTTTAAAAGTCAAGATAGTGAAATTGATTTTTCAAAAAAAATCTATGCTGATTTTTTTCTTTCAATAGCAGAAGAAAAAGAAATCCTTCAGAGGATTAAATCAGCTAAAAGACGCTGGTTAGTTTTACTCACAATTTTAGGTGTGGCAGCGGTGGCTGCTTTTGTTGTTTGCCTATCTACATTGTTTGTTAGCCCCCTACCTTTTTCTGTTTACCTCAAATCTTGGGGTATTTTGGCTTTGATTATCGTATTTGGCGGTTACGTTTTTATAAAAAGTATGGTTAACGAATTTGTAGCCTGGCAGATGGTAAATAAACGACATTCACAAGAAGAGGGCGGTGGTTTTGAGTCATTTACAAAAACAGATTGGATATGGCAAACCTTAAACTTCCAACAGTGCGGAAAGCAGGACGAAGAAAAAAATGAAAATATCAATCGTGAATAAACTCCCCTGGCTTTTTGCCTTCATGCCTGGTCTTGCCCTGGCAGCTAATGATATGGGGGTTGATAACCTTCTTGATGCGGCAAAACGTTCAGGTGATTTATCTCGCCAATTATTAAAACTTATTTTTGGTGAAGTTATCGAAAACCCGCTTAATTTCACTGGGGACGGTGGTCTTTTAGGGAATGTTATTTTTTCATTTAATGGAGCTGTATTAGCGCTTGCTATTATTTATCTAGGCTGGATCTCACTGAAAAAAACAACGAGAGGGGCGCAGCTTGGGCAAATTATGGAGCAGGGAACAGATACCGGTAATAAATTTGTTAAAACGACTGTCGGGTTTATTTCTTTGATACCTACCCCTGCTGGTTGGAATGTCGCTCAATTATTCTTCTTGTGGGCGGCTGCATTGGCTGGTGTTGGAGCCGGAAATATTGTTAGTGATAAAGTCGCCAGCGAGTTAGGGCGAGGGCAAACACTGTATACCCAGCCCGTAATGCCAGAAATGGTATCCGTTGCTAAATCCATGTTTGAGACAAATCTTTGTGCACTGGGGATTAATCATGGATTAGAACAGCAAAAAGCATCGGGTGAAGGATATGAATCCCGCGCCGAGATGAAGGTTAAAGCAATCACTAATGATCCTCGAAGATACTCTGTTGAAATCACTAATGGTTCAGCCAGTTGTGGGGGGTTTACATTAAAACCGGCAATTATTCCGGGCGCTGGTTCCGAGTTTGTGAGTATTACGAATACCATTAGAGATGCTTCGCGGACAATGTTTGATTCAATGCGGGAGGCGGCTAAAGAGTTTAATGAAGCGTATTTTGCCCGCTTGCGTGGGGATGATATTGTATTGTCTGATGTTGAAACAAAAATACAGCAAGCCGCACGGGAATATCAACGCACCGTAGGTAATTCAATTAATATGCGGGGAATGGAAACCACACAACTCAGACTGTTAACGCAAGAAATGGAAGAAAAAGGTTGGATGGCAATAGGTGGCTATTTTCGTCTTATCTCTTCCGCCAATACTAGTCTTCAGAACGTAGCATCACATACACCAGTAGTTTTTGGTGTTCAGCCAGAAGGGGATTATGCTTCACTTGATTATTTTCAGGGACTATTCCAAGCCTACCATTCTCAGTTAAAAAATAGCACCTATACGCCCGCACTAGGGGGAGAAGGTTCTAATATTAATGCAATTGAACGTTCGAGTAGTAATGAGAAGGTTGATCCTAGTGATGTTTCTGGAATCATTAGTAGGTTAATTCCGTGGGAAAAATTCTTCCAAGCTAAATGGGGTTCTGGTGATGGCGAAACTGAGCTGACTAATCCCATCTTAAAAATAAAAGAGGTTGGTGATTGGACTATGGGGCTATCTGAAATGGGATTAGCGGCATGGTTCGGTTTAAATGTCGGTGAAAAAGTCGTTAAAAATAACATAGGGGGGCGGGTTGTTAACTTTTTTACTGGTATTGGTGATGCAGCAGATGAAGGTCTGAGAATATTAAACGGTTGGGTATATACCGCATTAATGGTGTTAATTATTGTAGGGGGAATTATGTCGGTTTATATCCCATTGATTCCCGTCATAAACTGGCTGGTTGCGGTGACTGACTGGTTAATAGCAGTAGTTACGGGTTCTGTGGCTTCAACGATGTGGGCGGCCACACATTTAAATGTTGGAGAAAGTAACGCAGATCGAAGCCAAACCGGTTACATTTTTTTAATTGATGTACTTATTCGCCCTTTATTGATGGTTATTGGCTTTTTGTTTGCGACATTAACGATTATTGCACTAGGAACTTTGGTTGATGTATTCCTTGTACCAATGTTCCGAGTTGCACAGGGTACATCTACAGCAGGATTGGTGACGTTTATTTTCTTTTTACTCTGCTATGCCCGAATTATGGGGGGGTTAGTGCTCAGGGTGTTTACGTTGCCGGTTCGCTTGCCAAATTGGGTTATTAGTTGGATTGGTAATCGTGGTTATGATTCTATTTTAGGTGATATGAGTAGCCATATTTCTGGTATCTTCGGGGGCTTATCACGCATAACAAGATCTCCAGGAGCTGGTAGTTCATCTTCAAAAGTACCTTCTGGTGATGGTATGGATGGCAAATAATGGGGGAAAATATGGTTCAACTTACTGGTAATACAGTTAAAGCTAATCCCTGGCGTTTTTGGGCTGTATTGGCTTACTTATATCTTTTCCTGGGGTTTTGGAACATTGGGTTAGTTGCCATTATTCCAGCATTTCAGCGTCCAAATCACGGCCTTTTAGAAGAACCGATCTTACAGCTTGCTCTGGTGGCTGATATTCTGATGGTTTATATCATTGTACAATCGGGGCGTTATAACCTGAAACAATTAGCTCCTTACTATAAATTGGAAAAATCCGGTTATTTTGATTGGGCTAAAAGGGGTTGGCGTGGAAGCCGCCGCGAATTTCAAATGGGCTGTGATGATACAACCGGAATTTTTTGTATGTGCTTAATTTCACCTTACAATAACTTTGATCGGCATGTATCGATTATTGAGTTTGAGAATGTAAGACATTTCCAGTTTACGTCCGTATCTTCAGCTACATATCAGGTCATATTGACACTGGATTCTGCCGATGTGCCACAAATCGTATTTACACTACCCACTAAATATGAACCTGAGTTCTTCAGAACAGCTTCAGCTATCACACATAAGACATCTGAACAGTTATCCGCAGTCAGAGGAAAAGGCTATCAGAAGTGGCGACAAGAAATGATAGATAAAGGATGGATGATTACTCCAGGTACAGGAAAAAATACAGCGGAGCTTAATGTTTCAGTAGATCCGGCATTTTTTATCAAGCGCTAGACATTCTGTTTTCAATAAAAAAACGGCTAAACATAGCCGTTTCAAAATTTTTATTATTCCTGTATTTTTTCTTGTTTTGTATGATAAAAATAAAGATAGGCCAATCCTATTGGTGCAATGAAGATGGAGAATCCCCAACATAAAATCATGGTAATTATTTTTGCGAACAGCATTACGATTACATTGATAAAAAATACATTCTCACCCATGATAAAGGCTATGATCTGTTCATAGACAAATCGTGCATATGGATAAAGAAATGCATTAATCATTGAGATCATAATGATACCAATAGGAATTCCCTTCGTACTTTGGCTTCCCATCCATATAGTTAAAACTGAAATGCCTATCCCAAAAAACAGGTTTCGAAATAAATAACTACGATTTAAACCACCTAGCGTTTTTTTTAGTATATCCACTATGCTATCACCTTAATTATAATATATCATAATCCGATTCATATGAATGATTTACATTTCCATTTTCTCAGGAAAGCTAATCAAGATATCATCAATATCATTATTTACCCAGGTGTCCCAGAATTCAGGAAACCTTTTCTTAATATGATTAAGAAAAAATTGTTGAATACGCATATCAGATGGATCAACAAGAAAAGAATTATAAGATAACCCGTCTATTTCAAAAAGGTTATGTGGATTGTCACAGTTCGAAGAAACTATATTAATTAGGCTAATTACATCATCTGAATTATCGATTTTTATTTCGTTTATCACTTTTGAGTAAGGCAGAATAGATAATTCTTCAGGTGTTAATTTTTCACCCCTATTGAGCCTATCTCTCAATTCAAGGCTTCCATCAGGATAAAACATCTCATCTAGGGTAACAAAAGCATGAAAAATATGTTCATTATTGGTCATTATGGCTGAATCTCCATCTACAAAGTAATCGGATTTGCGTAGGATTGTTTTACAATTGGTTCATGCTTTCTAAATGAATACCTATTTCACAATCAGATGGAGGTTGATTTTTACCGTGGTTCTCGATTGTTAAAATTTTTCCCCTTACATTGAGATACATCCCTTCTCTTACCGCAAGCCTCACATTATCTTTCATGTAATTTTCTATTGGTAAGCTAACTACGTTACCTATACTGAAGCTCAAGGGATTATTTAGGACGCACTGAACGTCACCCCGATGAATTAATGTCTTACCAGTAAACCTTTTTTTGGCCTGTTCAGGGTTATTTCTATAGAGTTCGCAAACTTCTTTTTCAGTAACTGTTGTCTTTTCCTGGTTTCCTTTTTCCCAGTCATAAACTTTATCATTACTGGTATTAGTTACTGATTTAATTTGACTACTAATATCATTGAGTTGTTGGCAACCGGTTAACAATAGAATGGATAAAAGGTAAGGTAGTTTTTTCATTTTGATCCCTTATAGTAACAGTTCAAATTCATCTTCTTTTTCTGCAAAACAAGGTGCATCAACTCTATCAAGTTGATTGAAAAACTCGTAAGCCTGTTCAAATAGTAGGACACTGGCTATTTCAGCCTCAATATCATTTCTCCGATAATCAGCATGAATTTTTTCTAAGTTTTCCCATAGGCTAGTTAGAGGGGTTCTAAACTCATTCAGTTGAACGATCTTGCGTTCCTGAAGTACAGGAAATGTTAACGGTAAGGCTTTGACAGATGGTTTTTCAATGTTAATAAAGCGATTAATGCGAAGATTTAACGTCTTAGATGTTTTCTCTTCTTCTTTAATGTAAAAAGCGCGGCTTCTGACCAGCATATCTTCAATAGATATTAACCCTTCTCCTGGTTTAAGCCCTTTAAGCTCTTTAGCATCAACGCGGGTTTTTTCTCTGATTTGATAGGTATCTGACAATTCAGAAGCTGAAGAAAATACGCTCCCTTTATCTTTGATACTGCTTACGTCTGCGACATTAGCCATACCCACATTTTTTTCTACATTTGAAAATGTTTCCCCCATATCTTCAATAGCTAAAAAATACTTAACCCTGGTATTTCCTAAGACACTGTATGTTTCCGCTTTATCGACTTTCGACATAGAGTGTAAATCCTGAGTACCAAATACACCGCTATATTTCAACGCTCGTATTAAAGCGAAAAGAGAAGCAATGCCCCGTGAGAAGTATTGGCCGATTTCATCAAATTTAAATTGAAACGGAAAGCCAAAATAACGTGTTTCAGCGCGTTCTAGCGTTTCTTTATCTGCTTCAATTTTATTGCCGAGATCCTTAGTGACCGACATCCTGAACAGGTTAATAAACATCCCGCCAATGGTTTGCATTTCTGTTTGAGATAACTCAGTACCTGGTATTAAAACACACAGCAAGCGGCCATTATGGAGAACGTCTTGTATGTCAATATCCCCGTTATCATCCGGGAAAACATGGCTATATGTTTCAGAAAAGAAGTTCAACAATTTAACAAACTGGTTGGAGCGGTAGTTATGTTGTTCAAATGCTTCTTTCGCCCACATATCAGGCTGATTTCGTAGTTGGATATTAAATCCAGGTAAGTTTTCTAAGTAAGTTTCTAAAGCTGAATAGCCGTCATGATGCCAATTGTTAGCTTTCGCTTCGTTATACAAATTAACAATGTTATGTAGTGATAAATGATCTCTGATAACTTTTTGGTTTAGACTGAGTTCGCCTCTGGCGCGTTTATAACATAATGCGTTAATCAGGGCTTCTAAATATGATTTAGCCGACTCTTGCCATGAAGCGGAATCCCCCCCAACTTTGGGTAACATCGTTTGTAACAAGTTAATAATTAGCGTTGGTGTTGCTAAATTGAAAAGCGCTATTGTGTTAGAAACAAGTTCCGGGTTACGTGTGATAGTTTCAAGATCTGTTTGTTTCACTAAATGCTCGAAACGATCAGAATTACCAGTGATGAAGTTTACATAATAGGTATCTTCTTCACGGCCAAAACGCCTCGCTAATGACCAATGCGCAAAAGGCAATGCCATTGTAGCTTTTCCATCAATAAAAGCCTCACCAGCGCCGTGAAGAACCGTTTGTAAATAGAAGCCTAAAAGCACTTCTGTTTTTCCTGAACCTGTTGTTCCTAATACGGCGGCATGACGTAAAAGATCGTTGTCATTCCCCCATAATTCTTTCCCTGCTTTATCCTTGCGGGAAAAACCTAAGAAAATATTACCGTTCGCTTTAGCAGCCCGGAAAATTTTTTTTACAAATTTAATCCCTAAGAATCTTGATTCAGAGGCAGTTTCCACTGATAAAGATGGATCAAGAACCTCTGCATCAAAAGGTAATCGTAGGGGAAGTTTTTCTGGCTGACTGAAATATGAAGAACACCAAGCTAAAGTAACTGGTGCAATAAAGACCAACATAGCTGGGAATATAAGACACAAAATAGAGGCTATGACCAGGTAAATCATTAGATTACCTGGTGTGATAAGAAAGTCTCCTATGGGATCTCGTTTTTCGGGAGTCTGTATTTCTTCAGCCATAAAATCACTCCTGAGATAGTTGGTGCTTTAAGGCTGGGATATCTCGTATGAGACGTTGAGGCACTTCATAACCGGTATCTGAAATGATTGTTGGTGTACCTTGTAAGTTCATCATAGAAAAAGCCACATTATTTGCTTCAGCAAATTTTTTCGTTTCGTCTGTGATCTCCACATCTTTAGATAATGGTTTATTTTCAATAGCTGTTTTCCAGGTTGTTACCCTGTACTTTTCTGATGTGCTTAATACTTGTTCAACAATTGGTGCGGATTTTTCATGGCCAATAACTGAAACTGGAAAGATTTCGATATTAAAATGCTTGGCGGCTTCTTCCAAATCTGGCTCTATTTTCTGGCAATAAGGGCATAACGGATCAGAAAATACATACAAAGTCTTATCATGGCCGCTTGATAATTTGACAGAAAATTTACCTGTGGCAGCGGCCTGTTTAAGTGAATCTAATAGCTTTTGAGCATCTGGTGTGTTCACTGAAGCCATTACTGAATTGTTTGGTGTTATTGAGGTTGGCGCTGGAGCTGCTGACTCATATTGTGTTATTCCTGGTTGCATCATTCCAACCTGTTGGTATTGTGCTGAAAAATATGCAGCATTGGTTATAGCGCCGTTAATAGATAGAGTGAATCCAACTATTAATACGGGATAAATTATATAGTTAAACCCTTTAATAACTCGCTTAAATGCAAAATAATTCCTAATTTTTTTTCTTACTTCTTCAACTGCTTGAATTGCTTTGTGTTCATTTTCAAAAACATTAACTAATTCTTGTCTATTGTCAGAGTTTAAAAATAATTTATAACCGTTATCATTTTTTATAAATAAACTATAGTTTGATATGGGAACAGATATTGATTTTTCTTTATCTACTGTTCCATTTGCATTTAAAAAAAGAATATTATTTTTAATGGAAACTTTCATAATTCACCTCGTCAAAAAAATGGTGGTATTTCTATTTCAGGTTTTTCTGAACTGCTTTGAGTTTTTTTATTGGGCTGAATATCATCTTTTAAGTTTTTATCTTTTTTTACTTCCTTATCTTCTTCTAGTTGCTGTTGTAAACGTATTGATTCGATATCATTGACGTAAAGGAATTGCCCTTTTGCTAAATATGGCTTGTAGCGTTTTACCGCTCCCTCTCTTATCAAATCATCCTCTAAACCGTTTGTAGCTGGTCTTACAGTTGGAGATATGTCTAGATTTTTATATTTTGGATTGTCGCTTAGCCAGGTTTCAGTAATGCTGTACGCAATGACCCCAGCGCCTTCAACAAATTTCTTGCCACGGCCAACACTGGTTAAGGCCATCCATAAAGTGCGATCTAGCCCTTTTAACCATCTAAATTGTGCCGGTGGAATTGATAGATCCGCATCTAAAAGTGCATAAAGCATGGTTCTAGAGCTACGATAATTTGAAGAGAAACTTTGGTACTCTTTGGTGTTTAAAACAATTTCACATTGTTCTATTACAGGAAGGAAATTAGGGAACGCATCTTCAGTTTCTAAACAAGATAAGTTTAATTGATTCAATAACTGCTTGGCATTTACATAATCGTTGAAAAATCTTGCGAGTAAAAATATTGCAGCTAGAGCTTTTTCATAGTCTTTGAGTTGTAATTGCCCTTCTTTCATGGAGTTAAAGTTAATTTGTTGTCTGAATATTTTTCTTGCTTCTGATTTTCTGAAAGATTTTTTTTCTTTATCAATCAAGTTATGCAGATTAGCAAATTCAATAGGTGTTAAAGGAGACTTAGATTCTTCATCACTATGATTTAGTAATTGATCGGAGAAGTTTGCATATCTAGCCAATACATGAGCAATAGAGGGGGATTTTTTTACAATGATGTGCGCTAACTGATTAACATTCAATTGTCTATTGAAACGATAATGAACAGATTTTTTCACTTTGAAAAAAATAAAAATAGAGAAAAGTGAAAATAATATAGCGTAATGCCACCCTGAGTGATTAATAATATAAAAGAAGTTCATTAATGAAACATTGTTGGCATTCCTATTTGCACTTTTAAGCATGGCCTTAATATTTTCAATCCATTCATAATTAGGAAATAGATCATAAGTATGATAGGTAATGAATGTGTATATATTAACTATATAAGCCCCTGCCGTTATCCAGGCTAACGTTAATAGCAATATGAGGACAAATCCTAAAAGAGCGATAAGTTGTTCTGTTGGTAAGGCTTTCACGCAACCCCCTGAAACTACAGCTTAAAAGTTGATTGAGTTTTTATAAACGCGCTGTATGTATGCTTTTTTTAGAGATGGAGTTTTTGAATGATAGCGCCCTACACCATCCCAAAAATCACCCCCTGCTTCATTGATGCGATAACGGACAATATAAGCTGATGAATAGGCGGATATACAAAAATCGTTAGTTAGATGAACTGAGGTAATCCCATATTTTTCTAGCTCTTTAGCCCAAGTGGTATTTATTTGAAAAGCACCATGATCAATAGTCCCATTTTTATTTTTATTTTTCATACCAACTCTCCCTCCTTCTGTTTTCCAGATACCAATAAAAACACGCAAAGGAATACGGAATCTTTCGGCGGCTTGTTGCATACAAACGGGAACGGTAATCATTAAATTATCAGGAGGTAATGCGTCAATCATTGCTAAATCCTCACAAAATAAACATAAAAATAATTGTATCATATGTGACAAAACATGAGAAATTAATATTAAATTAAAATACAATGTAGTATGTCAAAACATGAAATTAATAACATTATTAAACAAATAATTACCCATGAAATATTGTACTCTATAAATACTTTTCAAGGTGATACATATGCGAAAAATGGAAATGGGATTTTTCTTTATATTGTTTTTTTTAATTATAAATTCTGCATATTCTAAGCCTATTTTTTTAGGGGATTCTATTACTTACCAGGTGGCTATCAGCTATAAAAAAGATCGTCCTGTTGATGCAAAATATTTAGTAGGTTCAGGACTTAAAAATCAACTTGATTTTAATTGGGTTGACTATGCTAAGACTTTAAAAATTAGACACTATGATTGTGTTTACTTAGTGCTAGGGACAAATGATTTTATCAGTAAGCACGAAATATTTGATTATCGAAACAAAGCCATTCATTTAATTCGTGAATTAAAAAAACAAAATAATTATATTGTTTGGGTTTTGCCTCCTACTATTAGGGAGATAAAGAAAAATCTCATGTTAGGTAACACAAGGGAAGCAATTCAATTAGCCGCTTCAGCAGAACAGATAGCCACAATAGATATGAGAGACGCGTTAGGCCAACATTACATAGGTTCTTTAAATGGACAAGCTATAAGAACAAATGATGGTATTCATATTACTGAATATGGAGCTGATTTGTTTGTGCGATTATTGAGCATTTAGTAAGGTATCATCGATTATCACCTATACTTTGTCGGAAAATTTATCTTAAAGGTATTTTTGATCTTGAGTGAAACCGACGAAAATTTTGTCAAAGGCTTAAAAAATTTGCTTCTGCAAGAAGTATTACCGTAAAGTAGTTAGTTCATACAGATGATTCTGATTTTTATAGCTAGGGATAATAAAAGGGGTACTTAATGCCTGACTCTAATAATGCGAAAAAGCGTGAGTACAGAAAAGGAAATCCACAAACTCAGAGCGACTATAATAATCGATATAAGCAAAAAAAAATTGCTAATGACGACAAGGAGTTAAGAGTATTTATCCCGAAAGAGCTTAAAGATGAATTAGTAATTTTTTGTAGAAAAGAAGGTTATACGCAATCTGGCTATCTAACACTATTGCTTGAGCAAGCCAGACAAAATTGGAAGTAGATTCTTGATCATCTTTGTTTGAAGTGATAGATTCTTTTTATATTTGGTAGGCACAGCCGGAAGTGTGCCAGGATAAGGTGAAAAGCGCCTTAAAAGGAAAACCCCGCAATCTGTTTCAACTTTGGCCGGTTAGACACAGAATTACGGGGCATAACTTAGAACTACTAGAAATTGTTTTGTTCTAGTGGGGAGTATAAATACATGTCTAATATAATGCAATACCCAGTGACCGGCCTAAGCGCGGGCTGGGATGTATAATCTAGAACAACCGCATAACAAAACGAAGATCCATCGTCATTATACCCCAAAATATACAGGTAGCTTACCTGATGTAGTGCTTGTTCGCCGTTTGGCCGGAGCACTAAAAGTACACGATTGGAGTCGTAATTCTTTTCTCTATAAATTACGTTGCGACCGCAATCAACGAGTTTCTATACGCTCTGAACGGCGTGAAACCTTTTCTGAACTAGCTTTAGCACTGATTGCTTATGCTGACTATAATCCGAATAATGAATATCTCTTTGAGGTCATGTGCTCAGTTGAAAAGTTAGCTGAACTTTGCGGCCAGCTTTTTCACTATGAGAGTGGTCGCAAAAGCTATGACCCCATACTACATGCTCTGCATGATTGGGAAGAATCTAAACTAATTATCATACATAGAGCCTTTGATCACGAAGCCAAACAGAACAAGGCTATGCGTATATGGATTCGGCCTGAATTTTTTATGGGGCTTGGTTTTACTCTTTCTGAGGTGAGAGACGTTCTTAAACGTTTTAGGCTCTGGATGGAGAAAAAAGGGTTACGAAAATCCTATGATCAAATCTATGCTCAACACGTCTTACGTCTAGCACGTTCTAATGTGGCATCTCTTGATAATCAGCATTCTCTAAAAAATTTACTTAAAAAATTAAAACGATTAGTAATAGGAAGTGATGAAGAATTAGAAAATGAGCGTCAACATGCGATAAAAGCGGCGGAAGAGCGTAAGGGACTGATTGAAGCGACAATGCCTGTTCTTGATGAGAAAAGGCTTTATTGGCAGAAATACCAAAATTGGGTGCAACAACAGCCATTAGCTGAAAGGATGTCTTTTGAAAAGGATATTAAGAGTAAATATCCTGATCTTTCAAGTGATGAGTTATATCAGGTGTATGTAGAACATCTTCCTGATAAGTAAATTTTCTTATTCTTGAATTACCGCCTTAACTGGCGGATTTCGTGTTATTAAGACTAAATGACTGGTCGTTTTTTAAACGCGACTAACTAAGCTCCGAGAGAATAATTTCCCTATTAAGAATACCCCCTATATCTTTGTTCACAAAAAATACAACTAAGTTCGGCCTGTATAAATAACACTCTTTTAATTTCGATTTAATTTCTTTGAAATATATTAATTTCGAAGTTTATTTCTGAACTAAACGACCCTATAAATAGGGAGTTAGCAGGGGTATTTAACCCCCTGCTACTCCAATACCTTAAAAAAAATGATTTCGCTTGCAAGCGGTTTTACCGCTGCCGCTCAGAACCGCGATGAGTTTAGCAATCACAGTTGCGCCCGTAGTTCGCTATCGCTCACACGCGCAGTACATCCGACATTCATAGCTACGCTATTTTGTCGGCTAACTGCGTTCTTTGAAGGCTCAAATTAGCCACTTTTTACATGCTATATGAGATAGCTCTACAGGATGGGAGAGGTTTCGATGCTGATTATAGCTCTTACAATCGCATAAGATACACTTTCTTACGCAAGTGTACCTCATGCTCTGCTTCGGGGCGATTCAGCTTATGATGCTTTTTAGGCATCCTCTCGCCCCTTATATTTGCTCCGCAAATAGACTACTCAGGGAATAAATTAATTCCGTATTTAAAATATAAATCAAGTAATTAATAATCAGTCAAAAGACGACCAATTTCAAAAAATGCAGCGTGTCGCCAGGATCTAACAAATTCTTTCTTCTATCCGGGGTATTGCGCCCAATTCAGCGAAAAGTTCCATCGTAGGCTAGCAGAGGCATTTAAGTCTCAATTTTCAGTGCAATTTAAGTATACTTTTAATGTACTAACTAAAACTCAGTGCAGAAATAGCTCAAATCTATGTAGGGGATTTGGGCCCATTCCCTCGATAAGTTCATCTGAAATTTATAACAAGGAAATTATGTTATGTATCAAGTTTATATGTTATCTCCCTCCGCTCATAAGAGTATGGAGCGAGAAAGAGATACATTAGGCAGAGAGACAGAACGCCACTTAAATACAAACGGACGCTGGTCTGGTTTCCCCCCAAAACGTGATAACAGGCTCTTGTATTGGTCATCTTTTGAAGAAGCACAGCAGGCAGCAAACCAAATGATGTTATGGCGGAAAAGGAAAATTAATGTATCTCTGGTGGGATTTTCAGATCAACGTATTCTGGAGCGATTAATACCGTTTGAGGATAAATATATCCCTTGTTTGCAAGGATACCAAACTAATAAAGTATCAAAAGTTGAAATTGATACTATTTGATCTCAAAGTTAAAACAATAGGATTTTTTATACTCATTTTTGAATCGTGACATAAGGTATCAATAGTCTTAATATTTTATACTAACGTAGTTTTTCGCCTAGTTGGTCGTCAAACCCCGTATAAAGCTAAATTAGGCACACATTACCTGATAATGAGGTTATTAATATATGGAGCATGTATTACCTGTTTTAGAGTTATATACTCTATTGTATACAACTTTAACTGGAGCAGTTTTATGGCCTATTTTTGTTATTTTTGGATTGTTCTTTTTTTATTTGACATTTAAAGCCGAAAAAACAAGTAAGAAAATAATATTCATCTTATTATCAATGTCTTTCATACTTCCGCGTTTCCTCGTACTCTATGATCCAGATTATTTTATTTTTAAGGGGTTTAATTTAGATGTTCATGTTAAACACGGAGAAATTATTTGACCGAAAAGAGTATTATATTGCCCTAGATTTGCATAGCGCCGCCAAAAAATATCGGGGCGCTTAGGGGGTGCATTTAGGATGGTGGAATTGAGGCTTTATACCTCATTACTTTAATTTTGGCATTAATTCGATCATGGCTTTGAACGTATTTTCATATTGCAATATTGTTTTTTTAGCAACCATTAACTCATTTTCTAATGGAGTATTACTTTTTTTATATAATCTTAGAACTTGCTCAGCGAAAAAATCATCATCTATATAAAAATAGCATGGAGGAACGCTTAGAATATCAGCTATTTTGCAAACGGTGCTATATGAAGGTGTAGCGCGTCCACACTCATATCTAGAGATAGTTGTCCTGGCAATATCCGCATCCTCTATACCTAGTTTTTCGCCTAGACCTCGTTGAGAAAGTCCCTTAGCTTTTCTTGATTCTAATAGTCGTTTTGTATTCATTTCATAAAATTTAAGTTTAACTTGACTATTAACTACCACTGTTACAAAATGCGTACTAGATGCTTGTTTTGCCTCTAGAAGCAATTAATGTATCTATGTGTGATTTTTAATAGACAAGATAAGCCCTTGTAATAATTTTGTAACATCAGGGAATAATAACAAATATTAACTATAACAAGTACCAGTGAATGAACGCTATTTATTGCCAACAGCCCTATTTGTAGGGCTTTTTTTTCAAAAAAATCAAATAAAAAGAGGTGTTTTATATGTCGAAAAAAAAGTTTTTTCTCAAAGATTATGATTTTAATAAAAATGATATAAAGGATGATCCCATAAACTATGATTTGTGTGATTTTATTGCTCATAAATTCAGAGGATTGCCGTGGAATGGATCAGCATCAGAACTAAGTAAACAGGTGATAGAATTCATTGATTCATGTGCAGAGGATAAAGTGCCTATTGCTGGACTGAGTATATATGTTTTATATAATATTCTCGACTCAGAAGAGTTAGTTGATGAGCACCCACTCGATGTCGTACAGGTGTTAAAATTTAGGCCAGCCGTTAGACATACTATCGTTAGTGATATCAGAAACTATATTCAACTTAAAGTAGATGCACAAAATTTGATTAAAACCCACCTGAAAGATAATGTAGTGTGACTGTAGTAAACTATTTAGCCCATTGATGATTGAAAGAAAGTTTCAAATGATTAATGGGTATTCCTTTATACGTAGCTTTACGTACCTTCCACCATATAGCACCTTTATTTGTTTCTTTGTAGTTCAGTATTTGCAGCTCTTACTCTAAGGATCGTCTGCCTTGTCGTATTAAATTCACGAGCTGTTGCGCTAACGCTATTTCCTGTTCTCAAACGCTCGACCACTATTTTTTTTTGCTCATCACTCAGTACAGGGGGACGACCAAAGCGTTTTCCTGCTGCTTTAGCCCGCATAATACCTGAGCGAGTGCGCTCAATAAGCAAATCACGTTCAAATTCGGCCACCGCAGCAATAACCTGCATTGTCACTTTTCCTGCCGAACTGGTCAGATCCACACCGCCAAGTGCCAGACAGTGAACCCGAATGTCTCTGTTTTCCAAATCTTCTACTGTTCTTCTGACATCCATTGCATTTCGTCCTAATCGATCAAGCCTTGTAACAACCAAAATATCGCCTGCTTCCATCCTGTCTAGCAGGCGATTAAAACCAGGTCGTTCATAAGCGGTTACTGAACCACTGATACTTTCTTCTATCACTCGATGTGCCTGGATATTAAATCCAGCAGCTTTGATCTCCTGACGCTGATTTTGTGTTGATTGTTCCAAAGTGGAAACTCGACAATAAGCAAAAACTCGTGACATGATACATTTTCCTGTCCGAAATAGATGTACGAATTATAGCAGGTGTACGATATGAAGTTAGCCTATTTTCGGACATATTAATTCCCGTCTGTCCGAAATTGTTCATTTTCGGACTGGTAGCGATCAACTTTTGATATTCTGTGCAGTCGTCATTCTGAAAATGACATCGATATTGATACTATTAGTTATTGGGTTGCTAACGTCATTTGTAAGAATATGTCTTATACTATAGAATATCCATCAACGATATAAGAGAGGTGCATTATGGCTACTCGTACAATGACTGTAGATACCGGTGAAGAACTGAGAGGATTCGTAGAAAGGCTTGTTGAATCTGGTACTTACAAAACAAATAGTGAGGTTGTTCGCGAGGGATTACGTCTTTTGCAGGAAAAGCAAGCTGAGTCAAAATTGGAAGTGCTACGCCAATTAATAGATGAAGGCGATAGCAGTGGTGAAGCTGTTACTTGGGATCTTAATAATTTCCTTACCAGTGTAAGAAGTAAAATACACAATGCTCAGTAAGACATTTTCTCTAAAACCCAAAGCTGTTCAAGACCTGGAAGCTATATTTGATTACTCTTATCAAGAGTTTGGTTTGAAGAAAGCCGAGCGATACATTAAAGATATTGATAGGGCTTTTCACATGCTTTCTGGTTCACCCGGAATAGCTCGAAGTTGTAACCGTATTCGACCTGGGTTAAAAGCATTTCCAATAGGTTCACACATTATTTTTTTTCGCTTAGTTGAAGATGGGATACTTGTTGTAAGGATTTTACATCAATCTATGGACTATAGCCGCCATATTGATAATTAAGTGTGGATACTTACAGTTAAAGTGAGTGATTTTGCAATAATCATCCAGGGTAGATTATTAAACAATACCTATCAGGTATGATTGTGTCTTAAATGAAATTTTGATAATCTGCTCTTGAGAGTTACAGTCTGTGTTATTCATATCATATTTCCCCTCGTTATAAAAATCGTCATCTATTTATTTCTATTTTAGTAACTCTCTATCCTTTTCATTATGCTAATTTGTATTTATCAGGCGTTCAATTTTGACTGATTGTGAACCATTACAGCTAGGGGTTACGTGCCCCCCTAGTAAATAACTGTATTACTCCTTTTTCACCCCAAACATTTTTTTTGCATTATTCAATGTTTCTGACTCTTTTTTAACAGGAGTATTTTGTTTGTTGACTGGCTGTATTTTTCCGGTTTCATCGATAGTAGTATCCCCGTTCTTAGCAGCATAAAGGGCACGAACCTGAACATCTGATTCAGGTGTTTGAATCAGCCTATCATATTCTTCTTTACCTATAGCAAACCATGCAGTCCAGGGCTGGTTTTGCTGTAGTATATCCTTTATGCGTTTCTGCCATGCAACGGCTATCAATGTATTGCCCTCAATATCTCCACTGGTTTCAAATTCAGGCGATACTAGGCGCAAAACTCGCTTGAGTGTCTTAATATCGCTGCCCTCATCGAGCAGCAATGCAAGTAGCGTAGGCAGACGTTTATCCATCTTAGATAATGCAATTCCTGCAACCAGGCTATCCCTAAAGTAGTCCGATCTCTGGCGTTGCGGTATGGTTTCAATGGCCTCTATCGCGGCTTGTTGATGCGGTTCATCTGGATAAAGATAAAGCCACAATTTGCGTCTTTCTTCGCTCATATTCCCCCCTATCAGCGATTGATTTCCGCAATGGATGTAACCAAAGCTAATTGTGCTTCTGGAAGGATTTTTACTTTATCTTTCAGTAAAGGAAATTCTGATTTAATTGCTGGATAAATAAGAGCAGCGCCACCACCAGTTAGATAAATTCGGTTAACACCTTTATAGTGATTGTTCAGATGCTGAATCACCCGTTCTGACAGGCGTTTTATGTTTTGTTCTATGACCGTTTTCACTACACTGGTCTTACTATTGTCATTAACAACTTGTTCAAATAATTCGGGATTATCCTTATTCTTCACCAGTTGATCGGCAATATAATAACTTGTGTAACTTCCTGCTTGTTTTAATGCGTTCATTGTAGCTGTTGTTACTAATGTAACGCCTAATCCTGGTTCACCGGATACTTTCGATACACTTTTATATCGTCCTGAAATAGCTCCACAATCAAGCGTTGTTCCACCTAGATCGACAACCAATGATGTTTCTAAATCACTAACATCATCGGCTTCTAATGAAGATAGTGCCGCAGGTAATGATTCTGGCAGGACGTTAATTTTTTTGATATTAAACACTTTCCCTTTATTTAGGGTGATATCTTTTTTCAGATTTTCTATTTTTTTATTAATATTTTCCGTGTTTTCCTGCATATCCAGAGTGAAATATTCCGATACAGGTAATGTTACCCACAACTCAATATCCTGTGGTGCTAGACCTGTTTGTAGCAAAGCATGGTGTACTGCTAGGAGATTTTCAACCCCGTACTGATATTCAATATTTGTGGTGATCATGGCTGACGGATTGTGTGTATCGAAAGCATATTTTTCATCATTGGCAAAATAGTTAAAAGTTTTCTCGCTGCCGAATCCTGAAGTATTCCATCCTTCTTTGAAGGAATTGTGACTAACTAAGGTATGTAGTTCACCAGTCTCATCAAACCATGCCAATTTGACGGCGGTAGATCCATCATCACAGAAAATTTTTCGCATTATATTTAGCTCCAGTATGTCCAATATGGGTGTATAAAATGTTTTATTTTACCCAATATAGCTCAAAATGATAAATTTTAAAACCCAAAAAGAACCCAAAACCCAAAATACACCCAAACTTGAAAGTTTTTATTTATGTATAAACTAATGATGCCATCGATTATGGCCGTTATATCTGCATTATTTGATTTTTTGGGTATTTATATGAGTTAATATATACCCAATGTAAACCAGTTGTGTTTATCTAATTCTAAGCGGAGACGTTCAAATCAAGGTTGAAATTTGACATTATTCCCCGTTTAGGGAATAATGTGCTTGTTTGATACGGGAAAACCCACTATTTACGCCATATGGCAGGAGAAGATATATGTTAGTATTTCGTAATGGTACAGTATCTATTGGTGATGTTTTTTGTTCTCAATATGGCTATGAACAAACAAATGTACATTTTTACCAAGTAATATCTATACACGGTAAAAAGACTATTGTAGTTCAAGAAATAGAACAAAAAATAATAGGTTATACGAGTAGCATGTCGGGATACACAAAACCAGCATCAAATTGTTTTATTGGTGAGCGGTTAAAACGACAGATAAGAGACTCTAGTAATAATCCATGTATTAAGATTGATGAGTGTGAATTTGCGTATAAAACAACACCACAAAAAATTCATGAATTTTCATCATGGTACTAGAATACAGAAAAGAAAAAAGGGGGGCTTAAAAGCCCCTTTTTTAGTTATATAGGAGTATTATAATGGTTAACAAGTATCATTCTATAGATCATAACTTTTTGATTGAAACTCAAAAAAAACTAGGTTATTCAGATCAAGAAATGGCTGATGTTTTAGGTATAGCAATAAAAACCTGGTTTAATCGTAAGAGCGAAGTTGCCACTAAAAGAAAGTTATTGAGTAAATTAGAGTATGAATACTTTTTGTTGCTAAGAGGTGATCATCCACAACTTAAATTAGAAGTAACAAAATGAAAAAGTTAGATTTTGATCTAAAAATAGATCATGAAAAACTACTGTTTAGTAAGTCTTCAGGAAATCGTTTTTCTAGAACGTTTCAAGTATTTTATGATGGGAAACGTTACCATTTGAGGTTTTTGCGTTTTGAGCGAACAGATCCGCTTATTTCTGAAAAAGAAAAAGGGATTAAGCCAAAAAGATATCTTGTCGGTAAAAAAGAGTATTATTTTGACAATTTACGAAATATTGATTTCGACAAGTTACCTTTTAAAGATTTGACTCAACAATTTGATGTTGAAGCAGCTATTGAAAATACGCGAACGTAGGAAAAAGGCATTGAACCTTTTTTCTACGTGGCGGTAAGTTACCCACCGCAAGCGAAAAGGCGCAGGTACGGCTTCGCTCCACTATCGCCTACCCGTACGCTACGGCTTCCCGCCCTTTTAAGGGGGCGGGAAGCCAGCTCGCCTTTTCTTATGCCGTGGATAACTTGCCGCCTCTTTGGTGTCGCTTTAACGTTCTTTTGTCTCCGACCGTCCGACTCTTGAGATGCTGTTATATCTGTGCGGTTGGTTCGCTTCGCTCACAGCTTGGCAGGGATGGGGGGTGTCATTGCTCCCTGGTTAGCCCCCCCTTTGTATCGGCGGTTCGGCGATGGTATCCCCAGTGGCTTCTGTGAGCCGCCTTCCATGCGCTGCGCGCATAAGAACCCAAAATACCCACTTCACTATCTGGATAATTTTAATTTAACTATATGATTAATAATATATTTATTGACAT
>NZ_CAWNQH010000077.1:0-46656 GCF_963876495.1 Xenorhabdus sp. KJ12.1 | reverse complement strand
TTATGACAGTAACGACAAATCACATCCACTTTAGCCATATCTCACCCAGAATAAAAAGTAGGGAGTTTATCACAAGATCTAATCATTGGGAGCATGACCGCTTTCCAAGCCGTTAACGACCTTTTTCAAAAAAATTTTCACATTACAAATAAGCTGGCACATAAATTGGCAACAATGATTGCGTGTCACCGTTTCATGGAGTGATTGCCATAGCCGTTCTATTTTGTTTAACCAAGGCAAATAGACCGGAAGAAATAGAAGCGTCACGGTGGGATGATCCAATAGCCATTCTCTGACCTTCTTACTTCTATGAATACCATAGTTATCTAAAATCACGCTCAGCGTTTCTGCATCACGATAGGTTCGTTTTAATATTTCTAACATTTTGATAAATAAATCTGAACTTTTTTTCGTGTCACCCGTCGACACAATCTTTCCTGTTTGGGCATCAAGACAACCGGAAAAATAGTATTTTTGATTTTGACCAGGTGTCACAATCCGTTTTTGTTGGCCTTTAAAGTACCAGTCAGCGCCAATCTTAGGATTAAAATTAATATCAACTTCATCTTCATAAACAACAGTATGTTTTTCGCCAGCCTGAGAAAGCGCTTCAGTAATACGCGCCATTTTTTCGTCATATTCGGGATCAGATTGTTTTAATGCAGGGGCCACTCGTCGCCAGACAATACCTTGTTTGCAGAAATAACGGTAAAGTGTGTTGATGGAAAGCGTAATATGCATATATTTTCTGAGTAAAAACACAAAAAACGACAGACTCCAGCGAGAACCGATATAGCCAAATTGCTGGGGAGCGTGCTCTAAAAAATAATGGAGAAGAGGCAAATAACGTGCTAAATGCCACTGAATATTATGCCCGGCAGGTAAGCTCTGTAAGCCCGCCCATCCTTGCTCTCTAAACTTTTTCAGCCAACGCCAAACGGAAGATTCAGCGCAACAAAGTATTCCCGCCACTTGGGGGACAGAATGTATTTTACACAGTAGAAGTATCCCCATGAACCACCGTGCATAATCTTTATCAGATGTTTTTTGAACGATTTTTTTCATCTGCCGACGTTCATTGCGTGAAGTGGCTGGTATCATAAGCATGACTCGATCCTTTTTTCTGTGATTTTGCGTTTTGGGAACAAAAATTTCGCAAATTTAGGATCGAGTTTCTTTGATACTCCTACCATTTTGACAAGCTATTTAGCATTTTTATCTTCTTTTAATATCCGCTTTTACCGTGTGCCGATAATTATGCTGTTTATGATTATCTTTCGGAAGAAAATTATTTAATAGGAAAAACGCGTATTCAACGTATAGAAAGAAATAACTTCACCCACCGACACCGTATAAAAAGATTAAATCAAAAACAGTTGACTATTTCGCATCAAAGTAAATGCACAGTAAAAGAATAGTGACGTTCATTGAGCATTGAGCATTGAGCATTGAGCATTGAGCATTGAGCATTGAGCATTGAGCATTGAGCATTGAGCATTGAGCATAAAAAATACGTTTAGTGAATAACCTGACCATTAGTACAAGACAGGAAAAAAATAAGCGTATTTATATCAGAGTACATTCATAACACCTAAAAAAACAACGAAAAATAATTAAAAAAACATATTATCTTGATTTAGTGAAATATTCAACGCTTAATATTCAATCCATGAAAAAACATAACTTAGGTTTATTATTGCATAATAAATAAAAACTAGTTGAAACTTATCCAGCTCTATATAATGAAAATTATAATAAATAATTTACAGGAAGATAAAACCTTAGAACTAGAAAAATAAAAATAATATTTTTGAAGATAATCGAAAAAATCCGAACGAAATACCATATCAAAAAGAGATTAAAATGAACAAGCTTAATACTATAAAAAATAATATGAAATTATCACATCCAGTTGAGATTCTAGAAGAGTTATTAATAAGAATATATTTATATGGCCATACCTCAAATAGAGATCTTTCATTAAATAGTAAATTACCTATTCCTATCATCTCTGCATTTAAAAAAGAATTAATAAAATGTGATTATGCTGAAAACAAAGGTGTTTTTAAATTAAACTCTATCGGCGTAAAATACGTACAAGATGAGCTGGGATACCGATCAATTGATATAAATAAATATAACTTACTGTCATCAGAGGAGAAACGAGAAGAGTTTGAGAAAGAGATTTCCGTTTTATTGGAGCCTATATATAACAGCAGACCTCAAGTCAATGTTTTGTTAGATCAAGCACATGCAACATTAGAAACATCAATACGCCGGGTAATGCTATTACTTAATAATCCAAGGGTATTTAAACAAAATATTTTATTTTTGGGTGATGATGATTTGACTTCCTTAGCTCTGATGATGGCATTTAAAATGCTCGGCTACGACTGCTCAAAAAATATTTTTGTCAAGGATATCGATCAGGACCTACTAACATTTATTCGGGATGTCGCAGAGCAAAATGATTTTGTCATTAATACTGAATATTTAGATCTAAAACTCTCTAATGTATACACTAAAAATTTTGATATCGTCTTGACTGATCCACCTTATACATTGAGCGGATTAAAACTATTTTTATCACGGGCAATTAGTTTCACTAAAAATGATAATAGTGAGATCTTACTCTCCTTTGGTCAAAAAAAACCAATAGAAAACCAAGAAGTTCAAAGGTTATTCAATAATCAGAATCTTCTTATCAAAAATATTTATCCGCAATTTAATAAATATCATGGCGGAAGTATTATCAGTAATATCAGCGATCTCTATGTTCTTGCTGTTACACCTCAAACATACCCGACGATCTCAGGGGGAAATAATTATTCAGATAAAATCTATACTGGAGAAATTAACCCTCGTATAAAATTTTACCAATGTAAATCATGTAATAACATGATAACCATTGGACACGGAAAGAACATATTAACGATAGAACAACTCATAAAGGCAACTTGTAATAAGTGCCACGGCACTAAATTTCAATATCGTGGTCAGGAAAAAGTAAGTTCACCGGATAATACACGACAACTCGGCACTCACATCATCATAGATATGAAAGATTGTGATGCAGAGGTACTGAAATCTGTATCAGCCATTGAAAAAATCATGCTTGATATTGCCCAACAATGTCAGCTGAATGTTGTGACTCATAACTTCCATCAATTCCAACCATGGGGTGTCAGTGGTGCACTAATATTATCAGAGTCACATTTTACTATTCACACATGGCCTGAATATCAGTACGCTGCTCTTGATTTATTTGTTTGCAATGAATTTAAACATCAAGATGCATTTATGATGCAACTACAAACGCAACTTAATGCTCAAGAATATGAGTATAAGATACTACAGCGGGGTTTTTAATTTTAAAATAAATAGAATATCTTCTTAGCACCTTACTCAACGTTGAAACATTAAGTTTATTCACTCAACGAAAGAACTGATTGTTAATTAACCGGGCGTGAAAGACAATCAGTTACAGAATAAATAATACAAATCGTTATGATATCCCGAAACTGATTGCTTGATACCCAAAAAGCACAATAGGACCCTGAAAGCCCTTTAGATTAAACCGTTTTAATATAAAAAATATTCAAATAGAAAGTAGACGTTTTGCAAAACTCCCCTCTTTATTCTCTTTTTTGAATTTTCTATACTTTGATGCATAGCTTAGCATTGTTTCTTGATGCGGATATTCACGGATAAATATCCCTCCCCACAAATCATCCCATTTTTGATAATTGGGATCATTCAATAAATATATATGTGCTTTCTTGATATTCCAATGAGGAATACCCGGATACAAGTGATGCACTAAGTGATAATTATCATAATGTCTTCCAAACAAGAAGCGTTCCCACCAAATACCTTTTGTATTTCGTGTTAGCAATAATGCCTCCTTTTCGGATGCGGGCAGAGGATAATGTTCAGCTATGCCGATAATCCACCCAATAGCTACTGTAACCGTAAATAATGGAACTATCCAAAGTAGAATAAAATACAGGAAGTAACCAGAATAAATGATAATTGAAAGTATGATAATCCAATAAATAAAAAAGTAAGTTGATTCTTTATCATTTTTATTTTCTGATTTTTTCTTTATAACTTTATCTTCGTCTTTTTTTAACTCTTTATTCCTCCTTGATTTAATTATGTCTTCTATGACATATTTTATATATTTGAATGTTCTGTATCCTGAAAGGGTTAATAATATATTTTGTATAAAAAACTCCCTATCATTTTGATTAAAATCATATAATCCACTATCTATATGGAATTTATAATCAGGATCTTTTTCTGGGTCACCTAAATGAGCGTGATGATACCTGACATGGGGATCTTTATAAGTGCTAAGCAAATGAAATACCAAATTCCCAGATAAAAAAGTCCCGGCGATATAATTCAGGAACTTGTTTTTAGCTAAAACATGATGAGATGAATAATGTAATATATTAGTGAACGCCCGTTGTGTCGAACCTATCATCAATAAAGAGAGTGGGTAGAACCAGAAACTTATACCAACACTTAAATATATCGCAATTATTACAACAAGATAATCTTTTGAAAGTGCAATAGCCCAGTGATAATTATCCAATTTCCTTAGTGTTCTTAAACTGGAAATCACATTGCGAGATATATTGAAATGATTACTTAACTTTATTTCAGACAACGGCATAATTAAATCCTCTCCTGATATTTTATTAACAATGAGATGAATTAAGTTTTGATAGTTAACTATGTGACTGGAAGGTTCGTTTAATCAGCTTTCTTATTCCAGTCACTTAAGATAACTTAAAAGGAATTACGTCAATATTTCATTTTTCTCATTAAGAATGATATCTTCTGACTGTAAAAGGGCTTTAAGCTTTTCAACATATAAAAACTCTTCTCCCATCATCAAGATATCATCTTGATCACGTTGAATGTGCTCAGCCAACTGCATAACTAAAGCAGCAGCGCCTGTAGCGGTTAAATGTGCTTGTCCCTTCGGGTCTTTAATATGGGTATATATGTGTTTTCGATCCCCTTTTTCATCAGTTCCATGTATATCAATCCGAATTTGATGCTGATCTCCGGTACCGGGATGATAAAAAATCTTTTTACGTAACTTTTTAAACAGATCACCTGATATCAATTTCCAAATACCATTTTTTATAAAAAATGATAAGATCTTATTCGCCTTATGATTATCATAACCAATTCTCGTGGCAACGGTTTGAGCATTTGTTATTAAAGGCAAAATAAATTGATCAGGCATATCTATGCGAAAAACACTATACCGACAATTATCATCAAATAAGATAATACGTTCATCCGAAAAAGGGCGTGTTTTCTGATATCGCCCATTTTGTTTTACAGTAAATGGCGTCGCAAGGCTATCTAAATAATCAAATGAATCCGGGCCTGACTGATCATTCGAAGCACTGAGTATACTGATATCAATACTCGTGACGTTCACCAATGATTTACTCATATTATTGGCAAGTGTTGCAACCACACTCGCCATCCACGATGACGCAAAAATCATTGAGCTTGGTTTTTTATTTTTCATGATTACAGCCTTGCTTAGTGCAACCTGCAATCGTTCAGTCCAACGCGTTATATCTATATAAGCGATGCCATTTTTATTTGCAAAATGCAATAAATTATCTTTTGGATCATTAACAGTGGCTAATATTATGTCAATTTTTATTTCATCTGATAAATCGATATTATCAATATCAAGAGCCACTGCCTTTGCATTTCCTAATGTTTGGGCTAATTGACTGGCATTATAAATATTTCTTCCTGCAATAATTAACTCCAACTCAGGAGCATGCTGATTTAAAATCTGCGCAACTTGCTGCCCAACAATGCCATATCCTCCGACTAATAAGACAGATAATTTTTTCATTTAATAAACCCTCAGAATAGAACTCAAGATTTTCTTTCTAGAATGATTAAGTACATTTGGCAATACAACTTCAATTATTGCGTAACCTTTTACTCATGCGTTTTTTAGCTAAACTCCTTCTATCATTTTGATTTATATTTTCCTTATCTTGATGCGTACCACTATATTTATTGATTATATTCTGCAACGCAGTTTGGAGTTTAACTACAGAACTATAAGTAAACATCATTGCAATGGGAATATCCATATTTAACTTCTTCTTTAATTTTTCATTAACTTGGACAATATCAAGTGAGGTCGCGCCTAAATCAAAAAAGCTTATATACTCATCCAGTTCAGAAAGACCCAGTTGGTGTCTCCATACTTCTATAATAATCTCTTTTATTGAATCCTCAGCACGCGAATGTTTTATATTGTATACATGATCTTTATTATTTAATCGTGAAAGCTCATCTTGTTCTATTCTGTCTTTTATGGGTAATACTGACACTGAAAATTTATTAGGATAATGGGAAATTATCTGAAGAAATACATCTTGCCCTTCTTGGTTAGTTAAACCGAGCGTTGTATTGGGATTTGTTATAGTATTAACCGCCATACCCACTTCTAACCATCGATCCCAAGAGATGGAACAAATCCTGAAAGGAAACCTCTGGTCGTCTGCAATCGCCTCTAAATAAGCATTAGCCGCAACATACGCAGATTGTCCATAAGCTCCGTAATAAGATAGCAAAGAAGAACAAAACAGCATGGAACGAAGGCTTTTGTCACTAAAATAGGAAAGCAAGTTATTAGCACCCATGACTTTGGCAGCCATGATATCACGATGCAATGTGAGATTAGGTTGCGCAATCAATGCACCAGCATCAGATCCTGCTGCATGTATCACCATACTGAATGGTCCCAATTCCTTTTCAACTGATTGCAGCAATGAATGAAGCTCTTTTTCACAAGAGACATCAATAGAATGAATATAAACTTCACTCCCAACTTGTTCTATTTTTTCGATACTCTCAATTTTTTTCATTGTTTCCATTTGTGTTGGATCTTTCTTTATAAGATCCCATTCAGATCTTGCCGGAAACGGTGAGCGAGAGGCTAAAGCAAAACGTGCACGATACTGAATTGCTAATGATTCTGCCAGCTTTAATCCTATACCACCAAGACCCCCACTAATAAATACTAAATCCCCTTCTTGTAATCCATGTGATTTCTCAACACTATTCAGAGGCGTTATTGATAATGGTTTGAATTCAGGAAGCCATAACTGACCATGCCGTATTGCAACTTGATTATATTTACCTGAATTCACAAGACCCCGTATCAGCAAGTTAGATCTGTCATCCTGTACGTCATTTCCAGATAAATCTATTTGCATTACTTGATGCTGTTGGTACTCATGAGAAATTGATTGAACCAACCCCTTTAACAATGAAATCGTTGGTATCGCTTGTTCACATCCCAGCACGTTTTCAATTTCAGGGGTGAAAAGAATAAATCGTGCAGCTTGCAATTCTAGCAGAGTTAAAATGATGCGAAGACCTTCAACCCATTGCAAATAGTATTCAATGGGATCATTTTCGCATCTTTCTTTTTCAGGGATCAGAAGAAATCTACTTTCAGGTAATGGTGTTAATGATTTAAGACTATCTGAATCATCAATAAAAATCACTGTGCTATCAGGCCACAATGCTTTGCTTGAAGCAAGATAACCGGCATGACTTGATTGAGTACAAAGAATAAAAACCGGTTGATCTATATTTCCTTCTTCTATTTGAGGATAAAGTTCTCGCTGCCAACCAGGGAAATAGAGTTTATTATTATTTAACGTATTATTATCACTATTTATATTGATGCCAGAAACTAATTTATCCCTGAGTTGAGTATACTCCGTTCTGGCAAACTGATACACTGGCATATGAATCAAATGCCCTTGTAGCGGATTGATATTTTGCCAATCTATACCTTCGGTATTACACCATATTTTCCCAAGCTGACGATAAAAATACTCATGATCATCATCTGTTAAATTAGGGTGTTTAATCATATTAATGATTAATGGTTTATTTTCATTTTCGTTTTGATAATATTTATGTATGAAACTGGATAAAGTATTACCCGGACCCACTTCAATAAAAACAAGGTCATGGAACTCTGACAATGTTTCTATGCTACCTAAAAAATCAACTGTATTTCGTTGATGTGACAACCAATATGCAGATTGCCTGATACCTTCTTCAGAATGCCAGCTACCTGTTAAATTAGAAAGAATGGGTATCACAGGATGGTTAAAATTGACTGAATTTAACGCCTTGGCATATTCTGTCTGAATCTCATTTATCGTTCTGGAGTGGAATGCATGAGAGGTTTTTAATCTTCTGCATTGGATATTATCATTTTGAAGAGCAGATGCCAGCCTCTCAATATTAGCCGCATTACCAGAAATGACGACAGATTCTTTACCATTAATTGCAGCTATATCAAATTTTTCATCAAGGTAACTGCGTATCTGTTCTATTCCTAATGCGACACTCAGCATCATCCCTGGTGACATCATTTCGATGAGTTTTGCCCGCTGACTGACTAAGTGTAGGGCGTCCTTGAGGGAAAATACGCCAGATATTGTTGCCGCAACATACTCACCTAAACTATGCCCAAGTAAGGCAAACGGTTTAAATCCTTTATGTTGCAGTAAAGATGTCATGGCATATTCAACAATAAAAATAGCTAATTGGGTTATTTCGTTGGATACGCTCTTCTGTTCAGATATATTCACAAAAAAATCATGCAACTCTTTTTGAGTATCTTCAGATAATAAATCGAAACAATCCTGGCAGCTATTTCTGAATATTGTTTCCTGCTGATATAAGGCATAAGCCATACCCGGATATTGTGTTCCCTGCCCCGGATATAAAAAGACGATCCTCTTGGCTGAATGTTTTGCTTTTCCGTGAATAAAATCAGATAAGGTGCTGGATGTCTTACTCCCGGAACAAACCAATACAGATCGGGAATCAAAGTGTTCCCGCCCTTGTTGCAGGGTATAAGCAATATCAGACAATTTATGCTTTTTCTCTGAAAGAAGTTTTAGCAGCTCATTTTCCATCATCGATAAACTTGATGCATTCTTAGCAGACAACGGCAAAAGTGCCACTTGTTCAGGTGATTCAGGTTTCAATGGTTCATGGAGCATCTCTTCGAGGATGACATGCGCATTTGTCCCTCCAATACCAAAAGAACTGACGCCCGCCCTTCTGATTGATTCGCTATGCCACTCTTGGCTATTTTTATTAATGTAAAAAGGTGATGATTCCAGCTTTAATTTAGGATTGGGTGTGCTGAAATACTTATTGGCACAAAGCATTTTGTTTTTCAGCATTAATGCCGTCTTAATTAAACCCGCCATACCAGCAGCACTATCAAGATGCCCAATAATAGATTTAGTTGAACTTATTGCAATACTGCCCACCGGACAATCATGGAATACATTTTTTAACGCAGTAATTTCAATTGGGTCACCTAATTTAGTTGCCGTTCCGTGTGCTTCAATATATGAAATTGATTTAGGATCAATTTTGGATACTGTGATTGCACTACGAATAACATCTGTTTGCCCTTCAATACTTGGCGCGGTATAGCCAATCTTTCTTGCACCATCATTATTGATCGCGCTTCCTTTAATCAAAGCAATAATAGGCCGTTTTTCTGCAAGAGCCTGCTTTAACGGTTGCAGCACAATGGCTCCAATGCCCTCGCCTCCCACAGTGCCATTGGCCTGTTCATCGAAAGGGCGGCAAACACCATCCGGTGATTCTATCATGCCATCCAGATAGAGATATCCCTGTTGATTTGGTGTCACCAAAGCGGCGGCAGCCACTAAAGCCAACTGGCATTCGCCCAGTAATAATGCACGAGCTGCCATATGCACTGCGGTTAATGAAGAAGAACAAGCGGTTTGTAGTGCAACGGCCGGACCAGTCAGCCCCAACTTATACGCTAACCGCGTGGCCGCAAAATCTTTTTCGATAAGACTAAATGCAGAAAATAAACCGACTCCATCTTGCTTGCTCTCTTCATAAGCTGCCATTTGCCACTGTAACTGAGCACTGGCTACCAAATAACAGCCTACTTTTCCTTTATAAGCTGAAGGCACTAAACCTGCTGAACCTAATGCATCAAAACTACATTCGTGAAGGTGCCTGATTTGTGGCTCAAGTAATTCCGCTTCGCGCTTATTGTATTGGAAAAACTCAGCATCAAACCGTAAAGGATTTTCAATCACACCTTTCGCATTGACATAATTCTGGTGCTTATATTCATGTTCAGGAACACCATTCTTAGCTAACGTTTCATCAGAAAACCGGGTGATACAGTCATTACCCTCAAGACAATTTTTCCAAAAACTTTCGACCGTTGGGCTATCAGGAAACCGGCAGGAAATGCCAACAATAGCGATTTCCAGACCTGTTAATTTTTGAGATAATTTATCATTAATTGGGTTTTCTTCTTTACTCATAATATGTCATCACCAATGAAAATTAAAAATAAATACGAATCGAAAGTTCACGAAATCCATTCATATACTGATTGTTCATCATTTTATTTTTGACCATTTACACTCAATGATTAAACATTCCTATCGCATTATCAAATTGTTCAAGTTGATTATCGTCAACCAAATTATTTGCCTTGCCATGAGATTCTATAAAAATTGCTTGTTGTTCTATTGTGGTATATTGGAATAAATCAACAACTTCAATTTCCTTATTAAAAAATTCATTCAACTTAATACTCAGTTGTAACAATGTGTATGAAGAACCACCCAAATCAAAAAAATTATCACCTGAACTGATATTTTCCTTATTCATTTTTAAAACGTCAGACCACAGAGATAATATATTGACCTCAACTTCACTACTACAAGGTTTCATTTCAATGCTTCTTGCGATGCTTCTGGGATCAGGCAACCTCGCCACATCGATTTTACCGCTGTTATTTTGCGGGAATTCTTCAACCTTAATGAAATAACTCGGAACCATGTAACCTGGCAAACGTTCAACCAATACTTTCTTCAAAACCTCTCCGTTAAATTCAATATTGGTATATATATAAGCCACTAAAAATTTATTGTCTGAATCTTGGGAGTTAACCATAACAAAAACATCACAAATCGCTTTCGAACCGGGCTCAAGCCCATTGATTTGTTCATTAATCGTTTTTTGAGTAATGACTTCTATTTCCCCCAATTCAATTCTATAACCATTAATTTTGACCTGATTATCAGATCGGCCAAGATAAATTAAGCCATTCTTTCCTGAATATTGGGCAAGATCACCGGTTCTATAATATTTTTTACCTTCGATAGTAATAAACTTTTCGGCGGTTAACTCTGGATGATTTATGTAGCCTTTTGCAAGCCCCTTTCCAGCAATGGCAATTTCACCAATTGCGCCTTCAGGTAACCGTCTTAAAAAGTCGTCAATCAATATAATCTCTTCACCCGGCATCGGAAAACCAATGGGAATTGTCGGTGTTTGAATTTCACTCTGCTCGTTAAATTCAAAAGAAGTGGATTGTACACAACATTCTGTCGGGCCGTAAGCATTAGAAGCATTAGGAACCGACTCCCAACATTTGGCAAAATTATACCAATTATGTTTTTCCAACAATTCACCACCAATCATAAGATGATTGACCGTACAACGAATTGAATGTTCTGCGAATTGTGTTCGGATCATACGTAAATGTGTCGGTGTACAATCTGCAATCTGGATAGCATTCTTGCCCCAGAATTCAACCACCCTTTTTCCATCCCGCCTGACGGACTCAGGCACCATATGAAGAGTATGGCCGAGTAACAATGCCGGATATAGTTGTTGTACTGAGGCGTCAAAACTCAGTGCAGACATCATGGCTACATTCAGAGTACCCTGATAATGTTGATAAACTCTGTCATGTAATCCTAAAACCAGATTTATGACAGCAGCATGCGAAACTTCAACACCTTTTGGCGCACCTGTTGAACCAGACGTAAAAATAACATAAGCAGAATCTTCTGACGTTATATGATACTGTTCACCGATATCAATATTGGTATCGCTATCAAGCGATACATAAACAATATTCTGACAATCTTCAAGCTCACAGATCGTTTCATCAGAAACAATGACATGCTTAATCAAGGCGGTATCTTTAACATGTTTCTTTCGCGAAGCAGGCCAATTTATATCAAGTGGACAATATTTAGCCCCTATTTTTAAAACAGCCAGCATAGCAACAATGGCGGCACATGAACGATTCATATGAATACCGACGGTATCATATTGTTTAATTCCCTGGCTTAACAATGTAGTGGCAAACATTGAGCTTAATTTATCTAATTCGATATAACTGAGGGTGCAATGTTCATCTGTGATCGCTGTGCGCAAAGGATGCTGTTTTACTCGTTCTTCAAATAAAGAATGAATAGTAGAATGACTGTCAATTTCAGGTGTAAAGTGATGGGCATATACACCCGATTCTTCCGATAATTTGAGCGCACCGAGCGACTTATGAGAACGAATTTGCTGGCTCAACAACACGACCATTTTAATAATTTCGGTATAATAATTAACATGATAAGGTGAATAAACTTCACAACTTATTATTTCATCATCATGTTCAAAAAATACTTGAGAAACAGATAAATTATAAATTTCTTTATTCACCGTCTGACAGTTTTTCAATAGAATACACGATGTGAAAAATTTAGGTTGTTCACAAATTTCGTGAAATGAACCTATTCTATACTGTAATAAATTCTGGATATCTTTTGATACTGTCTTTATGAGATCGGCCAAAGATTGTTCAGGTGAATATTTTGTCGGAATACATATTATCTGAGGTTCTTCACCATCATCGAGATAACTTGTGGTTAAAATTAAAGAGCTTTGGCTTCTCTGCATTATTGACTGAGCAAAACCCATCAGTGATATCAGTAAAGTACTTAATCGTTTATCTGAACCATTCGCCATGGATAAGATATTTTGTGATTCTTCACGTGAAAACACTATTTTTTGTCGGTTCACGCCATCATGATTGAATATCAGAGATTTTTCAAACTCAGAGGGTTCATGATCATTAATTATTCTCTTCCAAAAATATTCTTTATCAATGTTTGTATTTAATTCATTTTTTACATTCATTATATCGATATCCTATCATTTGAGTGTTGACTCAATTGATCTCATAAATTAGCTGACCTAATTAACGTTCTCATTGACATTTTTCAAAGAATGTATTTAAAATACATAAAGTTAGTTAAAATCAATCATCGTTATAAACCTCATGAGCGTTTTCAATTCCCATGAAAACTTTAGAGATATTCAAATACCCTTCAGAGAAGACTCGTGTGTTTCTCATATCCTGCAACATACAATAATAGTCACTTAAATTTTCTGTTTCTATAATAACAAAATCCTGAAACTCTGCGGTAAAACCCTCAGTATCTATCGTTCTCAGGCTAATGGATGAACTGTATTTTTTTAATATCTCTGGCAAATGTTCATTTTGCAATTTTTTCCGTTCATTCCGATTAAGCGCATTCCATTTCTGATGTAAAATTAATGTCCAAATAATGACGTATTTCATTTTATTTCCTATATGATTTTATTTATTTCAAATGTTATTTTATTGATGACTTCACTTTTAACTTCTTGTAAATAAAAGTGCCCACCCTGGAATCCATAGATTGTACATCGACCTGAAATATAGCCCGGCCAATCTTTCATCATTTCATATGTCACCTCTGAATCTTTTTTACCATAAAACAAACCTACTGCAGTTTTATTATCAATTTTTGATTCACTCATGATAAAATCATCAATGACTTTAAAATCTTTCCTGATTATTTCAAGCATGATTTTCATTGCATGTTTATCTTCAATTAATTCACTGACATCCCCTAATGTTTTTAAATAATCTAAAAACTGATTTTCCGTCATTAAGTCGCGATGAACTAATTCTGCTCTTTTTATATGAGGTGGTTTGAATGCAGATAGGCCAATCCACAGTGGGTATATACAGCTCGCTTGCAATTTTAAAGTCAATTCATAAGTAATTAATGCCCCCATACTATGCCCAAAAAACGCAAATGGTTTATCGGTCTTAATCACAGGCAATAACGCCTCTAAAATGTCTTCCATCGATTCCAGGCACGCTTTGCCAAAACTCAATCCCCGACCAGGAAGTTCTATCGCAATGAACTCTATCCAATCAGGTAATTCTCGTTGCCATGTTCTGTAAAACATGTGAGATCCCCCCGCATGATGCAGGAGATATAATCTCAATTTCGCATTTATCGGTGTATTTAAATGAATTTTATCTAACATATTAACTCTATAAATAAGATGTTGTCGGATTATTGATGTAATTCAACATCCCCAGCCACATAATCATTTACGGACTGGGAATGTATTTACAGCCATTAAAAAACTTGAAAATGCTTTGGTATTAAACAGATATGGCTAAAAATTAAAATCCAGAAAATCACTCTCCGTCACTTCATCATGATGATTTTCATTGTTTGCATTCAATATAAATTTAATGTCTTTATCAGGATAAGCGATAATGTTATTTAACAATGTAATATATCGATACTTGAAATACTCCATTGTTTCCTCTTTAAATAAATTCTTTTTGTATTCAATGTTAAATTCATAGCCTGAATAATTTTCCTTAACAAAAAAGGTAATATCAAATCGGGTATTTTCCTGATGGAGATCATAACGAGAGAATTTAACTTCAGGTAATACAAAATCTGCCATTCCAATATTCATATAGGAAAATACGGTATCAAAAATCGGTGTTCTATTTAACCTTGGCTTAATATTAAGCTCCTTCACCATATTTTCAAACTGAAAGTCAGCATTCTCAAATGAGGCTATCGTTCTTTCAGCTATCCTTTTGACAAAGTGCTTAAAGGGTAATTCACCGTTACACTCAAAGACAATCGGCAACAAGTTTACAAACATACCAATGATATCTTGTAGTTCATTTTGCGGTCGTCCCAATATTGGTGTACCTACGGCAAATTCATCTTGTCCGGATATATCTTTCATCAAAAGCGCATAAGACGAAATGAAAAGCATAAATTTTGTGATATTTTCGCACTCTGCCAGCTCATCAAGTTGATCACTCAATGCTTTATCAATCACAAAATCTATCCGGCCACCTATATTACCGACCTCGTTTGTTCGGGCATAATCTATAGGTAATTTAAGCTCCGGTACATTTTTTAACGTTGATAACCAAAACGCCTTCTGTTTCAATATACGACTATCATTGACCATTCTTTGTTGCCAAACCGTATAGTCTTTATATTGTATTTCTAACGGTTTCAGCTCCTTATCCTGGTAAAGCTCTAAAAAGTCCCTTACGAAAATATCTTGAGAAAGCCCATCCGAAATAATATGGTGTAAATCCAAGAAGAATATGTAGTGTCCTTCCCGAACTTCAATTAGGGTCACTCTTATCAATGGTGGCTCGTCTAATTTAAATGGCTTAATAAGACTATTAACCTTAATTTTCACCTCATCATCACTCATATTGGATGAGTCAAGCTTTAAATATTCCACATTTATTTCAATGTCATCATGATATTTTTGTCTTGGTTCGCCATCATAAAGAATAAATGATGCTCTCAGTGAATCCTGTCGTTTAAATAATAATTGAAGTGTTTTGTTAAACTTGTCCCTGTCTAGTTTACCAACAATGTTAAATGCGGCTGTTTCGTTATAAGCAACCGAATTTTTATCCATAATCTGTTGCAGATAAAGCCGTCGCTGTCCGGATGATAGCGGGTAGGTTTCCTGAGCTTCTGCTGGCAATATCATTTGATACTCTGATTCTGCCTGTGAAGCAGATAAAATAACAATGTCTTCGATCGTCGGGTTCTTAAAGAAGTGTGTTAATGAGACATCTATTTTGCAATTTTTGTGTACCCTCGATAATAATGTTATCGCTTTGAGTGAATTACCGCCCAGTTCAAAGAAATCATCTTTTAAGCCAATCGGTTCAATTCCCAGAAAATCTTGCCAAATTGAGGCTAATTTTTTCTCAATATAACTTTTTGGTAAGACATATTCAGAATCTAAATCAGGTCTTTTTGCGTAATTCCCATGTTGAATGGCTGTCTCATTATCGTGGATAGCAGGAGCCGACCATTGGGCAATACGTGCATTGATATCCGCAGTTGAGATCACAATGGCTTGTTTTTCCCGATAATTGAGTACCTTTTCTAATAAAGCAATTCCTTCACTTCTTGTTACAAGCAAGTGTGACAGGCTACTGCCCACTCCCGCATTAATTTTTTCTTTTTCTGCTAATTCCCAGCCATCCCAGTTGATTAATGCCCATGTTTTTCTATTTCTCCGATTATGGCGTAATACAAACGAATCTAAATAGGCACTGGCGGCCGCATATGCGAAAAACCCTACACCTCCGAGAATAGGCGCCAAAGAAGAAACGATCAGGCAAAAGTCATAATTAACAGGTTCCAAAACTTGTTCTAATACCGTTATCCCTTTTTGCTTAGGAACGAGATGGCTATCAATATACCCTATCTCCGTTTCACTTATTGATCTAAACGAAGCGTCATCGCTTAACCCCGCCAAGTAGAATACACCATCAATACGGCCATATTTGGCAACCAAATCATGGATAAGTTTTTTCATGGCGTCATGATCACTCGCATCAACCTGAACAAACTCCAGGTTTTTTGCAGCATCGGTGACAGATTGCCACTTCTGGTCATGTTCGTGTTTGGCGCGTGAAGAAATAACCAAATTAGCGTTATACTCTGTAGCAAGGTATTGGGAGAATGTGTGACCAATAAAACCACGCCCACCAATGAGTAAATACACCCCCTCTTTTTTCAAGCGGGAGGTTTCATCCTTCACAAAGGGAATAGATGGTAAGAATGCTTCAGTCCATCTCCGGTTATTTCTGTAGATAACCGTTTTATTTCCGCCCTCTTCGATTTCGCGTATTAGCATCTCAGCAGAGCAATCATCAACATGACCAACATCGATAGCCCGGCAAGATATTTCATGGAATTCTTGTCGAATAATCGTGCTGATAGCCAGCATCGCAGCCGCATTCGGATCAATATCAGGTTCATTACAAACTTCACGTGCATTCTGGATAAGTAAGGTAATATTCTTTAAATGATTTATATTGCAAAATGCGCGATGTGATTTGAGTAAATAAAGTACCGAAGCCAATTGTTCATTAACCGCCAGGTTTACACCGGTACAATCAATGATAATGTCTTCAATTGAAATCTGGTTATTGTTAAGAAATTTGAATAAATTTGCATGATCTTCACTGTTGAGACCACGAATGGTACTTGGAGCTCCAATTTCCAATTTACATTGCTGACCAAGACTAACTTGAATAACTTTGTGATAATGATTGGCTAATGCTTGTTCGTAAAGGGTACTTTGCTCAGAATTATCCCCTAACTTGAATAAAAGCGCTGTCTTAACGTTTTTCTCTTGCTTCAGGTTTCTTAAAAGATCCTGTTGCCAGACAGATTGATAAAACCAATCTGATATATTTTCATTCTTGGTAATAGGTGTCTGACTCGTTTCTATACTTTCATTGCCAGAAAACAGATGTAAGAAATTCGCATTTTCAGGCCAGTAGGTACTTCTGTCAAAAGCATAACCGGGCAATGAAATACGTTTGCAATCTGGTGATGTGCGTATTTTGCTCCATTGAATTTTAACGCCTTGTTGCCATATTTTCCCTAATCCAGCCCAGAATAAGTAAGGATGACTGTTAGCTTTATTATCTTCCGGCAGTAATTGTATGATTGATTGCGAGGATTCTGGTGTCGTATATCGGCGAATTAAATTAACGAGATCTCTTCCCACTCCCACTTCAATCAACACATAATGATTACTGGCATTAAGAATATTTTCCATTCCCTGAACAAAACACACCGTTCTTTCCGCTTGTTCAGCCCAATAGTGAATTGATTTTACGTCTCCGGCAGAAAGTATTTTACCCGTCACAGAGGACATGATTGCTGTTTTCGGCGCATTTAACGTAAAGCCAGAAAGTATTTGCAGTAATTCCTCCTTTATTTTCGTCATTGCGGGGGAATGTGCTGCATGTTTGGATTTGATGGGCGTCGTCAGGATGCGTTTTTTCTTTAATACCTGAGAAAATTCTTCGATGGATAGTTCATCAGATGAAACGACACAAGAATCTTTATTATCTATTGCGATAACAATGTGATCAGGGCAAAGCGGCAATACCTCTGATGCAGGCAGTGGGATACTCAGCATGGCGCCAGTAGGCAGACTTTGCATGAGTTGTCCGCGTCTTACAACAAACTTTAATGCGTCTTCTAATGTAAAAACGTCAGCAATAGTTGCAGCAACCAGCTCCCCAAAGCTATAACCGATGAGCATTGAGGGTTTGATGTCTATATCAATTAAACATTTGGCAAGCGCATATTCGATAATAAAAATGGCTGGCTGTGCATATTGTGTTTCGCTAAGAAAATCACCATCGCCATAATTAAACCATTTGTCTTGCAGGGACTCACCAAGATACTCAGAAGCCAAAAGCAGACATGAGTCAACAATTGAACGGAATAATACGTGATTTTCATAAAGTGACAGTGCCATATTTGAATACTGTGCTCCCTGCCCGGGAAACATAAACACAATATTCTGTTCTGAATCTTTTGCTTTTACGGGGTTCGTCGTCTCTCTTTCCAAAGCTGAACATAATTCCTGATATGTTGAACCAACAAACGCTTTACGATAACGGTGATGTTTTCTTCCTTCCTGCAAAACATATGCAATATCATTTAAGCGGTACGGATTAGAACCTTTAAGCGCATTCAGCAAATTCTGTTGATTATTTTGTAGCGCGGTGGGCGTTTCTGCTGAAATTAAAAATACATTCGGCTGTCCATTATCTTGTACTTTTTCTTGTACTTCTTCTTGCTGATCAGCTTCGGCAATCACGATATGCGCATTCGTTCCCCCAATACCAAAAGAACTGACGCCTGCCATTCTTTTTTTCCCCACAGGCACTGTCCAATCCATAGGGCTGGCTACAACTTTAAACGGTGTTTCATCTATATGCAGCTTATCATTCGGCTTATTGTAATGCAGCGTGGGGGCTAATTGTTTATTCTTCAATGACATAATAGTTTTGATGACGCCTGCAACACCGGCGGCTTCATCTAAATGACCAATATTACTTTTTACCGCACCCAACCAACAAACATGATGGGAATTTTGGAATACACGTGCCAGTGCGGTCACTTCAATGGGATCACCAATTTCAGTAGCTGTTCCATGACATTCTATGTAACTGATATCTTCCGGCTCCACACCAGCCAACATATGCGCACTGGCAATAACCTCTGCTTGCCCTTCTATACTTGGCGCCGTGAACCCCACTTTACGTTGCCCGTCATTATTAACTGATGACCCTTTTATAATCGCATGGATTTGATCATTATCTTCTAAAGCACGATCAAGAAGTTTCAGAAGCAGAATTCCCACTCCATTGCCACCCACAGTACCATTCGAATGCGCATCAAATGGACGACAGTGCCCATCAGCCGAGCGGATCATTCCCCGCTGGTATGTATAGCCTGATTCCTGGGGTAATGAAATGGAAACCCCACCAGCCAATGCCAGATCACAATCTCCACTTAATATTGACTGGCAGGCAGTATGAATGGCAACCAAAGAAGTTGAGCAGGCGGTATGCACAGACATCACCGGCCCATTTAAACCTAATCGATAAGCTATCCGGGTAATGATAGATTCCGGCAGGCTCCAATTCACCGCATCAAAGATTTCAGCCGGAGTCAGCTTCTGTTTTAGCTGATGAGAAATCCACGGCAAATTGATCGAAGCACCCGCAAATAAACCTATTCTGTCTTTATTATCGCCGGGAATATACGCAGCATCTTCCAGGGCATGCCAGCAGCATTCGTGTAATAACCGACATTGCGGGTCCATTTTATCAACTTCGTCTTTGAGATAACCAAATACATTGTTATCAAAGGACTTGTAATCATTGAGTATCGCTTTAGCGGGGACAAAATTAGGATCATTGATCTCTTCTTTGCTGTACCCGTTCTTTATTAACTCTTCATCAGTAAATTTTTTTATACTTTCTTTTCCTGAAATAAGATTTTGCCAAAACATTTGTGGTGTAGTTGCATCAGGAAAATTACAAGCCATGCCAACGATAGCTATATCAAATGAATTCGTCATATATTAACAACCTAATTTTATATAGATAATTTAAACAACCTGATCTCCGGCTCTATGTTTTATTGGAGATAAAGGCATTATTGAAATAATCTGTCAAAATACGCATATCACGGTATAATTCACCCGCTAAGGAACGCAAATAAACCCATTACAAATTAGTCATTAACATGCTCCTATTTATTTTGGTTTTTAGCATAGGATATATGGCGAAAAAATATGATGAGTAAATGAATCAGGCTCATGATTAAAGTCAAAATTAACAATGTTAACATTAGTATAAAACTCATTGGCATCCAGATAATCAATGAATTCCAAGACATATTTAATAAAACGGCGGGAAAAACGAAACTTAACAGCGTCAAACTCAAACAGGCTAAGATTGAGATTATCACGATGACTTTCTTTGCCCCAGACAAGTGCCTGCTCTTTTTAGTTATATTATTACGATAAATTCTGAATATTATTATTAGCAAAAACAGGAAAAGTAAAACACCTGATGCTAAAAATACTCTATCAAATGTATCAAACAGTTCAACATCATTAGCGGAGGTCAGGTTTATTGTCCCATTTCCCGATGACAGTTGCTTTAAAATTTGTTCACCAATAGTAAATGTGACATTACTGTTAACATTCGCCATAACAGCAACAGCGACGTTAGATTTAGTATTCATTCCAATAAAACTGGAGAAATTCGGGTTCATTCCAGTATGATATATCTTATCGTTATTTATAGACCATCCTAGCGCATAATGAACATCTTTACCCTCATTCGTCGATAATTGTGTATTGGGCTCAAACATACGCTTTTTATATTTGCTTAATGGTGAATCGTTACCCTTAAGAAGAAAACGTAGCCACTTAGCCATATCAATTGCGTTTGTCTGAATATATCCGGCAGGAACATTAGAAATGAAGAACGGTGTATCGTATGGTCTGGGGGCAAGATAGCTTATCTGATAGCCTGTTGCCTTATGGTTAACCATAGCATCAACTGAGGTATCATTCATTTTCAGCGGGGTTAACACATATTTCTTTAATAGCTCAGAATAGGGTTGCTGTGTTACCACTTCCATCATTCTGGCTGCAATATCATAATTAATCGTTGCATAGGAATAAAGCGTTCCGGGGTTGTTATGAAGATCTATCCGTTCAATACGATTAATCATATTCTCCAGAGAATCGCTGCTATTACCACCATAAATAAAATCAACACTTGAAAATGGAATCCCCGATGAATGATTCAGCAATTGAATAAAGCTGACCTCTATCGGCTGATTATCATAATAAAATGAGAGCGAAGGCAGGACAGAAGAAATGGTTGTTTCTTGTTTTATTTTTCCTTCTTCAATGAGTTGTGCCGCGATTAACCCAGTAAAAGCTTTACTCGTCGATCCCAATTCAAACACTGTTTCCTGCTTAATGTCTCCATTTTGTTTTTCGTTCTGTTTGCCTAAAGTTATTAGGTGTGTTTTGTTGTGCTTATCAATAATGACCAGTGACAAACCTGGTATCTTACCCACTTTCATATAATCAATAAGTTGCTTTTTTAATTCAGTATGATTGTTTGGTTCACTTTTGACAAAAGAAGCGGTCATGAATATGATGCTAAAAAAAATAACAAGCAATCTGATTTTCATCCAATAAAGCCCCTGATATTTTATTTTGTAAAATTTAATTCGTCACGACTATTCCAATACATTCCGGGTTACATGGTGTCATTACTTCCGGTCACATAGCTGACTATGTGACCGGAATGGCACACTTCACTAAAAAAATAACCTGAAAGGTGAAGGAGTTATTAAGCCACTTTATTAACCGAGGATATCAATGACAGAATCCAATTCCGATTTTATGAGATTCAAGTAATTTAACTTATTATTGTCATGGTCATTATCCTGACATGATGCAATCAACTCGTTCATTCTTCCATTAATAAAATAGAATGCGCTTTCGAATTGTTTGACATGTTCGGGTCTTACAAGAATTAAAAAGCGCCTTAATGAATTAATTTGATTATTCCAACGTGTGAATATTTCCTCCAAATCCTTAGCAGTACTGTTCGTTAATAGCTCTGGGGTTTCAATAATTTTTTCTATCGCGGCCAGACCTATATAACAAGAAAACTCATTTTCATTATATTTTATCTCTTCTTTTCTTCTAAAATCATTAATCAGATTATTTAAAATGAGCTCCTTCTGTCCACGGCTATCAGGAAAATCACCAGTGCAATTTACGGTAATGACTAAATAAGGCCGGGATTTATTGAAGACTTCATGTGACTCCATAAAATCTAAACCTCTAAACCCAACAACCGTCTTCTCAAATTCCTGTGTGCTGATCTCCCCAAAATATTGGAAGCTTCCATCATATATTTGATACCCTGAATCGGTCTTTCCAACCAGCACAAAAACATGTGGGATTGTCTCGTCTTCCAGCACGATATCCTGGAATAGCGGCCTTGTTATATACTCCGCCTCTGATAAACCGTATGAAGGTGAAAAAGGCAGATAGTAGTCACTTCCGGTTACAATGACGACATTTCCAAGAGATAACTCTTTTTCACAGTAGCTCTGATAGGATTCGTAATCTTCGAAGAATTTCTTAGCATAAGAGAAGGCATAATTTTCTTCTAACCAAGGCCAGCCAAGCATATTACCAAAGTTAACTTCCTGATTAGATAATTTAACCTTATTTTCAGCCTGTTGTAATACAATGCCAATTAAGTGGCTGCCATCTGAAACCTGCATAATGGCATCATCGCAGTTTAGATGATGTTCATGTTTCAGTTTTTCTCTGACTGCTGAATATAAGCAACTGGCATACGTTGGATATAATTCAGGTGAAAAATGCTCATTGAATTTCCAACCCTTATATTCAATCTTGAGGCCATTATCTAATATCTTGCTTATCTCAGCCAAAGTCTGGCCCGACAACAACATATTCATGTTAATCGGTATATTAATTGCCTTCGCTTTTGCAACCACTTGCACTGCGGAGAGAGAACTCCCGCCCAGAGAAATAAAGTCATCACTGTTTTCAACGCCATCAATACCAAGAATGCGTTTCCAAATAGAACCTAATTCGGTGATAACTCTATCTCGTTCCTGGACCAGCAAGTTGATATTTGTATTGGCCGCTTTGATTGTGTTGGTCACTTTAGCGTGCTCTTCTTTTCTTTCCTCTTTTTCAACAGCATGAGGGGAATTGCCAGAAAACAATGCCTGCAACCTTTTTATATCTGTCGGGTATGCTTTTCCGCGTATCGGTGTTGGGGGAAGATGAATCAATTCAGGTTGCTGAACATTGATTTCCTGCTGCCAATTCACACCAATACCATGTAAGGAGATCAGGGCTAATTTTTCTATCAGCTCATTATGATGACTCATGTCTCTGGTTTTATGGCTTTGCCACGCGATACAAGCATGATTTACGCCATAATCTGAGTGATTCTGAACGAAAGTAGAAAGTCCACTTCCTGGCCCGACTTCTATAAACAGGCAATTTTCATTTTCTAAGATCGTCGCAATAGATTGTTTAAAGAGTACAGGTTGGCGAATATGATTAACCCAATAGTCACTTGCTATAACTTTGTTGTTATCAACCCACGTACCCGTTACATTCGATATAAAATCAATTTGAGGCTTATTAAGTGTGATTTCTCCGAGAGCCTGACTATATTTTTCCAGAACAGGATCCATATAACAGGTATGGAACGCTCTTTTAATTTCCAGACGTTTCGTTTTAATTAATAACCCGCGACATACTTCTTCTAATTGAGTTATTCCATCATCAGATCCCGCGACAACACAAAGCTCACTACTGTTGTCTAAGGCAATTTCAATATCCTCAGTTAATATTTCTTTCACTTTCTCTGATGAGGACATTACCGCAAGCATTGCCGCCGCTGCTGTCGATTGCATACATTGACCGCGAATGCAGATAATTCTAACCACATCTTCGTATGAGAATACTCCGGCCAGTGTCGCTGCCACGTATTCCCCCAAACTATGGCCTATCATTACATCGGGGGTAATATCATAAGATTTCAGAACTTGTGCCAGCGCATATTCAATAATAAACAGCAACGGTTGGACAAATTCCGTTTCGTAAACATGTTCATCCTGAGAGTCATTAATAAGCAGTGCTTTCAAGTCAGTTGCGCAATAATCATTCGCGATTAAAAATCCTTTATCACACCATTGCTTAAATAACACATTGTTGTTGTAAAGATCTTGCCCCATAGCCCTATATTGAACACCTTGACCAGGGAATAAAAATACCACTTTTCTCTTAATACCAAGTGATAGATTAATATTATCTTTTTCTGTTGAAGACAGCGCCTGAATCAATTCATCACGATTGTTTACTGTCGCAACAAATTGTGATGCCATTAGCTCCCTTAACATCAGACTATAAACGATATCACTCACATTCAGTTGTTGGTTATCGCTCTGAATCACCTGCTTTAACTGTTTTTTATAGGATTGTAATGATTTCTCATCCGGTGCTGACAAGATTAATGGCAATCGATTATTGACGTTTTGTCTGGACGATTTGCGCTGATCAGCCTGAAATTCTTCCAGTACAATATGCACATTCGTTCCACCCAGACCAAAAGAACTGACGCCTGCCCTGATTGGATTTTTATTATCACGTAATTCCGTATATTGGTTATTAATGATAAATGGGCTGTTCGTAATATCTATTTCTTTATTGAGACGGGCGAAATTTATCGTGGGTGGCAGCACTCTATATTTGATGGATAATGCAGCTTTAATCAGCCCAGTGATTCCAGAAGCAAAATTCAGGTGGCCTATATTTGATTTCACACTGCCAATTCTGCAATAGTTCTTTTTATCCGTTGAAAAAGCCTGTTTCAGTGCATTGAATTCAATGGGATCACCCAAATTCGTTCCCGTACCATGTGTTTCTATAAAGTTGATACTTTCTGATGATACATTTGCATCTCGTAATGCCGCCTGAATAACGTCAATCTGACCTTTTGTGCTTGGCGCAGTGTAACCGACTTTCATGCCCCCATCATTGTTAATTGCACTGCCGATAATAGTCGCATAAATATTATCCTTGTCTGCTATTGCTTGTTTTAGTGGTTTTAGAACCACCATACCAACGCCATCACTGAATACCGTCCCGTTTGCCTGAATATCAAATGGCCGACATTTTCCATCCTTAGAGTAAATCATACCCTCTTCAAATAAATAGCCAGCTTTGATTGGCAAAGTAATTGAAACACCGCCTGCCAGAGCGACATCACATTCTCCTGCACGCAGTGATTTAACGGCTTCACTAACGGCGACAAGCGATGAAGAACAGGCCGTTGAGATAACCATACTTGGCCCGGACAAGTTTAATTTATATGACACGCTCGTCGACATATAATCTTTGTCTGCAACCACCATAGCGCTATATTGACCGGCACTGCCTTCCGCCGTTGCCATTGCCTGCGCTAACCATTGTAAATTCCCTGATGCAGCCGCATATAAGCCGATTTTTAGCTTATTGTTTTTTGCCGGTATTCCCGCATCCTGCAATGCCTGCCAACTGCAAGTGTGCATCGCCCGTACTTGCGGATCCATTTGACGCGCTTCGTAAGGAGTATAGCCAAAGAATTCAGCATCAAACTCACCCGAATGAGGCATAATACCTTTGGCACGAATATAATTCGGGTTGTCTAATAATGCTGAATCAATGCCTTCTTCAATGAGCTCTTCCTTACTCATTGTGCTGATTGATTCTTTTCCGTAGCATAAGTTATCCCAAAATTCATGAATATCCTCAGCACCCGGGAATTTTCCGGCTACGCCGATAATCGCAATGTGTTTATCAAATATCGCTTCCGATTTAGCCCTGCTTTCAGTTGCATAAGAACTGTCATAGCTGTCTTCAATGCTTTCATCCTGAACGTTATCGGTACTGACTGTTCCAAACTGATTGGTTATATAGTCAGCTAATAGATCAGAAGTGGGATAACTAAACATATCAACAACGGAAATATCGATATTGAGTGCATCCGTTAATCTTTTATTGACTTGAACCAGATCCAAAGAGTTAGCACCTAATTCAAAGAAATTATCTTCACGGTTAATATGTGCTACTTTTAAAAAGTCTTTCCACACCGAAAGGATAGTTTCTACGATTTGGGCTTTGGAAATCGTTTTTCGTTGGGATTTATTGGCTTTATTAATATCGAACGTTTTTAAATGAGTACCAACCCATTGTTCAAAGCGTTTATCTAAATCACCGGTGGAAACAATAAATTGCCCTCTTAATGGTGATTGTAAAACACGCTCTAAAATTTTAATCCCTTCATCAGGTTCAATTAAAAGCTGACTCAATGAGGAGCCCAGTGCATTACCCGCATCATTACGTTCGAAAATCCATCCATCCCAGTTAACACTAATCCAGGGCTTACCTTTCTTGTTTTGCTGTTGCGCAAAAGAATCAGCAAACGCACTGACAGAACTATATGCAGAAAAACTCAATCCTCCCAGTATTGCGGCAATTGAAGAACAAAGCAGGCAGAAATCCAGCGGCTGATTTTCTGTTAATTCTGCCAGAATCTTATAAGCCTCAACTTTGGTTTCTAATTGTGGTAAACAGGCGTCCAGCGTTATTCTGTTAATGCCCTGGAATGAGTTTCCTTCCGTGACACCCGCCGCACAGATGATGCCATTTAATTCTCCATATTGTTCAGCGATCGTCGCTAATAAACGTTGCATTGCAGACTTATCAGCGACATTGGCAGCATAATAAGCTAAGTTTCCTGTACCAAGATCGGAAAGTTTATCGAGCCGCTGCAATATTTCGAAGGATGGCGAGTGCGATTTAATGGCTTGTTTCCATTCATGCTGATCAGGTAATTCCCTTCGTCCGGCGAGTATCACTGTCGCCTGATATTCTTTCAGGAGATATTCTGCAAATAAAAGCCCTAAATCCCCCAATCCTCCGGTAATGAGGTATATACCCTGCGGTTTAAGGAGCGAGTGCTCTTTCAGTGGATTTATTGCAAGCCGCTCATAGGCTTGTTTTGAACAACCCTCTTTTGTCCGACGAACAATAAAGCGCTCATCTGTTGCTAATAATTCTTCAGTTAATATCTCACAGGTTTTTTCAATCGATTCAGTCGTGTCAATTTGTACTAATCTGGGATGACATTTGCTGACTTCTTGCGTAATGACTTTTACTAAGCCATTGAGCATATTGGATTCAGGTTGTTCTGTATTAACCAGCAACAAACGGAAATCACACATATTTCCGACTGTTGTCCATGCCTGAAGCAGAGTAATGGCAGAAAACCATGTATTTTTTACTTCATGGCTTCCCGATAAAGGCCAGGCAAATATTATCGAATCAGGTTGTAATTGATTCTCTTTTAATTCATTAAACAGCCTTTCGAAATGGCTGGCTTCTCCTTCTGACAATGTAATAACATTGTTCGCAGTGGTGTAATTATCACCTGATAACACAAATCTTACTGCTTTTTCGTCAATATTCATATGACGACAAAGAGGTTCGCACCACTCAATATCTGGCACAAAACAGAGCGCCATTTTCACATCAGATTGGCTCGATTTATTTGGTAAGAGAGCATCCTGCCATATTTCACCATAGAGCCATTCTGAAATGTTATTTTTTGGGATTCGAATTTCAGATACTTTTTCTGAATAATTCAAACTGGCGCCGGAGTTTCCAAGCTCCATATTCTCTGAAATAAATTGATAACCGGGTAAACTCACTCGTTTTGGATTCAGATCTTGGTAAATGGCCGGCCAATTGACGGGTTGGCCTTTCATCCAGAGTTGTCCAAGTAATTTTAATAAATAAACTCTGTCGTTTTCCTCTTCTAATGGATGACGCATCACATTAATAACAGAGATATCTGTATTTGCCGCAACAATCTGTTTAACAAACGTAGACAGTGTTCTGCCCGGCCCGACTTCAATAAAAGTATTCAGCTCAGACTGTTCCAGGCAAGTCAGAATACCTTGATGAAATTCGACGGTTTCACACAAGTGCGAGACCCAATAATCGACAGAATTTGCTTGTTTTGCCGTGATCCATTGGCCTGTTACATTTGATATGTAAGCTTTATTGGGCTTTTTCCACTTTATCTCCCTCAAAGCCTGTTTAAATTTCTCTACAGCAGTCTTCATCATTGAGGTATGAAAGGCGTGAGAGGTTTCCAGTAATCGGGTACGGTAATTTTGTGCAATCAAATTCTTCTGAACTTTCTCAACTTCACCCTGAGGCCCTGCGATAACACAGGCATTCGATGAGTTTACCGTTGCTAACGTGACTTCATCTATCAAATAAGGCTCAATATTTTCTCTGCCCGTTGAAACACTCAGCATCGCTCCGGGCTCACATTCCTGCATGATAAGGCCTCTGATAGCAACGAGTTTCAGGGCCTCATCCAATGTCATGACTCCTGCCATTGCGGCTGCAACGTATTCACCAATGCTATGGCCAATCATTGCGTTCATTTCTATTCCCAGTGCTTCCAAAGTCCTGGCAAGAGAATAAGATATGGCAAAAATAACCGGCTGGGTAAATTGAGTGTTACGGAGTTTTTCTGCACTCTCCTGACCCTTCTCATCATAGAGTAGTGCGAGTAAATTTATTCCAAATTGCTCTAATAGATATTCATGGCACTCATCAAGCTGCATTCTGAAAATACTCAGCTCATTGTATAAATCCCTTGCCATATTGATATATTGAGCACCCTGACCGGGGAACATAAATACAATACCCGGTATGTGGTCAGAGGAAATTTCCGCGATCTTGTTTGTCTCTTTAACATCAGATAATGTGGTGTTGAGTTCCTCTATATTTCCTGCAACAAACGAGGTGCGATATTCATATTCTCCTCTTCCAATCTGGAGTGTATAAGCAATATCAGAAAGCGCCTTTGTATGAACATCTGCACTCAAAAACCGGTTCAGGGCTTCTGCCGTTTTAATTATCCCTTCTCTGCTTTTGCTTGAAAGCGTGATGAGTTCTGCACGATCCTGCTCGTCACTGGTTTGATCTGAGATTGATTGAATGGTCATATGCACATTGGTTCCGCCAATGCCAAATGAGCTCACACCTGCGGTTCTGATATTATTGTTATCTTCCCAATCAGTGGCAGTATTGATCAAACGGAACCGTGTACCTTCCAACGATAAATGATGCGCTGTTTCAGTATGGCAAGTGGGTGGGATCTTCTTATTCTTCAATGCCAGCAGTGCTTTAATAACCCCCGCAACACCTGCGGCACTATCGGTGTGACCAATGTTCGATTTAACGCTGCCAATATGACAAGTTTTGGGATTGTCGCTTGTGACGTTTAAAGCATCTTTGATGCCTTCTAATTCAACTTCATCGCCAACCAATGTTGCCGTTCCATGCGCTTCCAAGTATTCAACGTCATTGGCAGAGAGACTCGCCATTTCTAAAGATTGTTTGATACAGGCAGACTGCCCGTTTGCATTCGGGGCGGTAAATCCTGCTTTTTCATGACCATCATTGTTAACACCATAACCAACGATGACGCCATAAATATGATCATTATTTTCAATGGCATCTTCCAGCCTTTTTAAAGCAACCATGCCAATGCCATCGCTGAAAACAGTACCACTGGCATCTTCAGAAAATGGGCGGCAATGACCATCTGCGCTATTCACCATTCCATTGACATACATGTAACCGCTTTTTATCGGTACGGTGACGGAAACCCCTCCGGCCAGTGCCAAATCACACTGATTGACCCGCAGGCTCTGACACGCAAGCGTTATCGCTAACGCAGAGCTGGAACACGCACTCTGAACGGTCACGGCCGGCCCGGTAAGATTCAATTTGTAAGCGATTCTGGTTGTGAGAAATTCCCGGTCATTTAACAACCCAATACCAAATTGTTCGGTGGTGTCTTGCACTTCATCTTTTACCAAATCCAGCCATGCGTAATTAGAGCCGGAAGAGGCGAACAGACCCGTGACAGGGCGATATTTTGGATTACCATATCCAGCATCATCCAGCACTTGCCACGTTATTTCATGCAGCAAACGGAATTGTGGGTCCATATATTGTGATTCACGTGCTGTATAGCCAAAAGCGTCTTTATCAAAATCCAGTGAATGCTCAATAATGCCTTTTGCCCTGATATAATTTTTATTCTTGAAAATGTGTTCAGGAAATCCTGCATCGATCAGTTCATCATCCGTAAAGAAAGAAATACCTTCTTTGCCAGATAGTATATTTTTCCAATATTCCTGTATGTTATGACTTCCGGGGAATCGGCCGCTCATGCCAACGACAGCAATGGCATGTGCCGGGTAATCATTAAATACTCTCTTTTTGCTACCTGATGCTTTTCCTCTTGCTGCCCTTTTCGACTTATTGATGATCTTAGCTGGTGCTTCACTGATTAAGCTGTGTATTTTTTCAGAAAGTTTCTGGCAGGTTGTATAGCGATAAAAATCATTAACTGATAATTTTATTGCATAATGGTTATTGATCTTTTCGTGTAGCTGAACAATATCTAAAGAGCTGGCACCGATATCAAAGAAATTATCCTCTTTCGAAATTTTCTTATTTGAAAAATAGACTTTTAAAATATCCAATATCTCTTTAGACAAAGATTTAATATCGATTTTTTCTGCAAAAATGACATTTTCTTCCTGCTCATCGAGCAGATGACGGGCAGTATCTGGTTTTATTAAAGGTTTAAACTCAATTCGATTCGGAAGTTCTTTATAATTTAAGTGTTCTATCGAAATGGGTTCCATTTTCTCCCAAAATTCCTGGAGAATAAGATGCGCATTGGTTCCACCAACACCAAAGGCACTGACTCCGGCAGTGATAAGTTCATCAGTTTTACTGAGCCAGTTTTTTGTTTGCGTGTTAACATGAAAAGGTGTTTTTTCTAATTCTAATTTTTTATTCGCTTTCTCAAAATTAATGGATGGCACTAACGTTTTAAAATAGACACATAATGTGAGTTTTATCAGTGATATTATCCCTGCGGCGGTATCACAATGCCCCACATTTGATTTGACGGAACCTATAGCACAAGATTGTGACCCGTTAAAAACCGCTTTCAAGGCGGCAATTTCAATCGGATCTCCCAGTAAAGTTCCTGTCCCGTGTGCCTCTATATAACTAATGCTGTCAGGATCAACTTCTGCGACATCTAATGCAGCCTGAATAACATTTTGCTGTCCCTGAGTACTAGGGGCAGTAAAACTTATTTTGTCACTGCCGTCATTATTAATTGCGCTGCCTTTGATAACGGCATAAATTCTATCGTTATTTTCTATCGCATCACTCAATCTTTTTAGTACAACAACACCAACGCCATTACTGAACACCGTACCACCCGCGTGTTCATCAAAGACCCGTGTTTTGCCGTCTGCACTATTTATCATCCCTTCCTGATATATATAGCCAGCTTGATGTGGATGCGTTACGCTGACGCCCCCCGCTAAAGCAACCTCACATTCTCCGGCTTGCAGAGCCTGACACGCTGTATGCACGGCAACTAATGAAGTTGAACATGCTGTTTGTATCGTGACTGACGGGCCGCGCAAATTCAGTAAATAGGAAATACGGGAACAAAATGCAGAGTCATTTAATGTTGCGACATGGAACTGTTCTGCCGCAGAACTGAATTCCGTATTTAATGTTTTGAACCATGACCACTGATTACCTGCTCCTGCGTAAACACCAATTTCTCCCGGATAATTTTTGGCATCAATGCCAGCATGGTTAAGTGCCTGCCAACAAGTTTCAATCATCAAACGAGTTTGCGGGTCCATTTTTTCTGCATCTGAGTAATTAATTGCAAAATAATCGGCTGCAAAATGATATGGATTGTTGATTACACCTTTGGCAGGAACATAATTTTCATGTAAATATTCTTCAGCCGATACGCCATTATTTTCTAATATTTCTTGCGTGAATCTGCTAATACCTTCTTTTCCATCACGGAGCATTTCCCAAAAATCATGTACGTTATCTGCACCAGGGAACTGACCTGCCATTCCAACTATGGCAATTTCAAGACCAGTAAGATTATTTACCATAATTAACCTTTATTATGATCATTTGCTAATGAAAAGAGCTGGCTTATTCAATTTAAATAATTAATCATTTCTATAAAGAAGAAAATGATATATTGGCTCAAGGCATCAAATTCATTACGAATTTAAGTATTCAGATTTCCCCGGATTAGTTTATATATCTAATTTTTAATTTTCGGGATTTGCTGATAGATTCGTACTCTTATAGATATCACTCAATAATCGAATTTTTTCTATAAAAACTACGCAAGGCATGTTGCGAGATTATCATTTGCTGAATTTGATTAGTTCCTTCAATAATTTCCAGAACCTTGGCTTCACGATATAACCTTTCTACCGGATAGCGGCTGGATAGTCCATTTCCTCCGAGAACCTGAACGGCGTTATTGGCAACCAACATAGCGACTGCCGAGCTATTATATTTCGCTATATTCGTTTCCATAATGGCCTTGTGATCACCCTGATTCCTTAAATAGCCAATCTTTTCACAAGTGGCTTTTGCGGCATAAAATGCCGTAGCTGAATCAGCAATGATGCCTTGAATTAGTTGATGCTGTGCGATTTTTTGGCCGAATTGTTGCCTCTTACGCGCATAAGTCACCATCTCTTCCAACGCGGCATGGGCAATAGCAACCCCCGCCCAGGCGATACTATAACGACCAAAATAGAGGGCTGTATTAGCGACAAAGCTAAACCCTTCACCCTCACGCCCGACTAAACTCTCTTTTGGTATTTCTACATTATCAAAATAAAGTTCTGATAAATAAGCACCACGGCTTGCCATCAAATCCAGCATTGGTTTTCTCGTTAACCCTTTCACCCCAAATTCGACGATGAATGCACTCACTTTTTCTTCGCAACGGGCAAATACGAGGAATAAATCAGCAATCCCTGAATAAGTAATCCATTTTTTGCTGCCATTAATTCTGAACCCATCTTCTGTCACTTCATACTTTGTTTTGATGGCATTAGCATCAGAGCCAGCTTCCAGTTCAGATAAGGCAAAACATGCGATTTTTTCACCTTTCGCCATTGGCGGTAAATATTTTTCTTTTTGCGATTGGCTTCCTAGTTTTGCAAGCGTTTCACCCACTAAGCTTGTGTGAACCGTTAATAATGCGCGTGTTGAATTACATCCTTTACCGATTTCTTCAGTCAAATAACCATAAGAAAGCGGGTCCATACCTTGCCCGCCATATTCTTTGGGCAACATCGCGCCTAAAAAGCCCTGCGCTCCCATTTCAGTGATAATTTCACCGGGCACTTTACCCTGCTTATCAATTAAAGTTGCGGCTGGTCTTAATACATTATCTGAAAATTGCTTTGCAGCTTCCACCAAAGAATGGAGTTCATGTCCCATCATATAAACCTTACTCTCTTATTTTATTAATTAAGTTCAGCATTGAGTTGATTGAAACAAAATTTTCACGTTCTATATATTCATCCGGTACGGTTATAGAACATTTTTCCTCAATAAAACAAAGTAAACGCATGGCAAAAAGTGAATTGACCAAACCACTTGTAAATATATTAGTATCATCCGACAACTCAACATCATCATCAAATACAGAGATATTATTTTCAATAAATTCACGAATTTCTTTGGCGATTGTATCCAGGTCTTTCATTATCATATCCTATTAATTTATAATGACATCAACATAGTAAGGGAAGTCAGGTACTTGCTCTAATTCGTTTTCAAAGAGCATCGTCTCATCAGCGAGCTTTTCTATTTCTTTAAACCCTGAGAATTGGTAAGTCACAAACATTTGCCGATTACGAGGTGTACGTCTGAATTCAGCATACAATTTATGCCCTTTTGCTTTTGCCTGCTGCATAATATAAGTCAATGCTATACTTCCCACTCCACGAGAAAGCGTTCTACAGGACATTAATAATAATTTAATATAGTCAACCTCTTCTTTATAGTGTACTAATGCCAGACCTATCTTCCCGTAAGAGCCATATTTATCCACTAATTCAAAAACAAATACACCATACTCATCTGAGTGAATTAATTCATTTAATTCTTCTCTACTGTAAGTTATGCCTGTTGAGTTAAGCTGATTAGTCCGTTGTGTCAGTTCCTCAGCCCGGAGGAGATCTTCGTGTTTGGCTTTGGCGATATAAAACTTCATATTGAGTTGGCTGAGGAATTCTTCTGATGTACCAATAAATTCATCTTCCTCTTCTTTACGCAGAATATCTTCTTGGTAACGCTGCCTTCTTAATTTTGCATCATCCGATATTTCCATGTTGGCAATTCTAGGCAAATGAAGTATTGACTGATATTCCAAGGCATCAATACAAGTGACTTGCGGGAATTTAGCATTAACTTCATCCCTTTCTAAAATCTGATCATCAACAAAAATAAATGTATCCGCTGAGATATTTAAATTTCTCTGAATATTTTCAATCGAGGAAGATTTAGCACCCCAATGAATTTGAGGATAAATAAAATAGTGTTTTAAATTAAACTCACTCAGCATTTCCAAAGCATCAGACGCTTCATTCCTGCTTGCTATTGACTGCAAAATACCCATTTGATCCAATTGGTCGATGATTTTTTCTATTCCTGGCTTTAAATTAAGATTATCCCCCTCAGAGAGAACCCCATCCCATATAGTATTGTCTAAATCCCAGATGATACATTTTACCGGTGTATCACTGCTTACTGGCTTATTTGCTAAGTCATCCATCATTAATATTCCGCGTTTTTATAATTAAAAAAGCCCTTACCACTTTTTCTACCAAGATTTCCCGCTTCAACCATTTTCCTTAGCAGAGGACAGCAACGGTATTTCGGGTCCTGATAACTTTCATAGAGAACCTGCAAAGAGTTAACAACCGTATCCAGCCCAATCAGGTCTGCGGTTTCTAATGGCCCCATAGCATGTCCGTAACCTTCTTTGAAGATGCGATCAATATCTTGTGGGCTGGCGAGATTATCCTGTACGAGAAATGCCGCTTCGTTCATGAATAAGTGAGAAAGCCGGTTAGAAACAAATCCGGGAAAATCTTCTACAACAACAGGATTTTTCTCAATGCTCTGTAAGAATTTTTTTGCCTCAGTCAATGTTTGTTCGGAAGTATGGAAACCTTTAATCACTTCTACACATTTCTTTATGGGCACGGGATTCATAAAGTGGAGGCCAAGTACTTTTTGAGGAAAAGGTAACGCTGCTGCAATTTTTGTGATGGATATACAACTTGTGTTTACAGCAATATAAGTTTCAGGCTTAATGTATGGTGCTATTTTTTTATAAACATCCTGTTTAGTTGCCCACTCTTCATTGACATTTTCAATTACCCAGTCACACTCTCTAATCTCTTCATAAGATGACGTAAATTGAATCCGTTCTTTCAATTCTGATATATCCAGAGATTTAAATTCAGGCTTAAGCATCCGATATAAACGAAATTCACTTGAAATTCGCGAAGCGAGATTTCTCAGAACCTCTGAGGATATATCGATAAGTAATATATTATGCCCATATGCAGCACATGTTATTGCCGTGTCTAATCCCATAACACCGGCACCAATAATTGATATTTTCAACGATTACCCCCACTTTTAATGATTGAAAATCAGCTTGTCTAAAAAGATAAAAACAAAATATAGAATATCCGATTCCATAAGTGTTATTTAGATACGCTACCGCCCTTAAGTCACAGCCTTAAAACCAATGTAAAATTTATATTTTTCCGCAAAAAACTTTGACAGCGCAATCAACTCTATTTTTTAAAATAAAATAGAGTTGATTCATGCAATGATTTATTTATCAAAAAGTAACCTTCATGTTAATTTCGAGAAATTAACATGAAAAACACATGGAAAATATACTTTATCAATTAACAGTAAATAAAAGAAATATTAAGACCATAAAGACCTATCATTATTTCCCATGTGATAATTAATATTTATTATGAGCACATAAAATACATCGTCATTCATTAAACAGGCTCTCCTGTACTTCCTTTGGCTTTGCGTCGCCTGTCCGCTAATCTGCTCTTGCCGGATTGGAATGACGACAGCATATGCTCTTGGGATGATTGTTTGTCTGAGTTCACCTGTTCAGGTGACAACCGGTTCTGTTTAATCCAGTTTGAGAATGAGGAAATCGTCGGATGCTCAAATAATACAGTGACACGAACCTCCTGATTGAACGCTTGTTGCAACTGGGATTGGAGTGCAATTATCTTTATCGAGTTACCACCAGCATCAAAGAAATTGATGTTTATATCAATCATTTGGCTTTCCAGCACCGCTTTCCAAACCGCCTGCACTTTAGCTACCACCGGATCTGCCAATGGCACATGATTTTCCACCGGTTTTGTTTGCAGTTGTTGCGCAGCATACTCCTGTAAGCTTCGGCGATTAATTTTGCCGGTAATGGTACGTTCAAACCCATCGACAACCGCAATAAGTGAAGGTAACCACGATTCCGGGAAGTTACGCCGGATATGTTCTCGTACCGGAGGCTCCAACATCGCAGGGGGTTCATGGCTATCAACAAAAAGATACCACTGGCGCTTTCCCTTCGATTCTATTGCGGGCGATTCTGTTACGGGCAATAGACAACAGGCTTTAACCACATCTAATGTCTCAACAACACGCTCCAATTCACTCGGTTCAATGCGAATACCGTTCACCTTCACCTGGTCATCAATCCGCCCCAGATAGCGAAAACCTGACTCACTGGAAAAAGTAACCATGTCGCCAGTGCGATAAAAAGGATGCTTACTGTATTGATCCAAGTACTTAGATTTAACAAAATATTTCTCCGTCTCAACGGGGTTCGTCGTGTAACCACGGGCAACCGCCTTGCCTCCCACCCAAAGCTCACCACGAACACCGGCAGGCAATGGTTTGCCAAATATATCAGCGCAGTAGGCAATAACATTTTGAATTGGCCAACCGATGGCAACATCCGCAGTAAGAGATTGTTTCGCGTTGAGGCAATCCACCGTCGTCTCACTGGGACCATAATGGTTGCTAACGGCATACCCTTGCTGCAACAAATCATCCCGAAGACGTTTGGGTAATTCTTCACCCCCAAATATCCACAATCTCATGGCAGGCAAGAATGGTGCATCCTGAATAAGCTGTGCAATGGCTCCGGGAATAAAGTTGATTAAGGTGATGGATTCAGACTGCAACAGCTCAATGAATGCCTGTCTCTCCAGTAACACATTCGGCGATGGATAGATCAGCGTGGCACCAACAACAAAACTCCCTAATAAATCTTCTACGCTGGGGTCGAAATTCAGATCGGTCAGCCCAAGCACTCTATCAGCGGCTGTCAGCACCGTCTCTTTAATAAACCAGTCCAGCAGGTTTGCGACCGATTCATTACGAATCGCAATCCCCTTAGGCGTACCCGTCGTTCCCGACGTGAATATAAAGTAAAATTCATCTTCAGGCCGTCGGTTAGTCCATAGCGTTGGCTCCGCCGTAGATGGCTGTAAACTCTTTTCCTCAATATCCAGCAGTAAATAACGCCCGCTCTCTGCGCCTGGTTCTTTATTAAAGGAAGCACCACATAAAACAATGCTGCAATCTGCCAAAGTTAACAGCATCTTTTTACGTTGCAGTGGATCTTTCGGATTGACATAGAAGTAACTGCCCCCACTGAATAATATTGCGAGTATTGCCTGAGTCGATAACAATCCTTTTTCAAGATGGACAGCAACTCTGTCTCCCGGAATAAAACCCGATAATCGTAACTGTTCTTGTACGCTACTAATTCCTTTCAATAACTCACAATTGCTGATGTTATTTTGTCCATCGACCAGGCTGATTCCTTGGGGAGACTCGCTAAGACGCTGATAAATACCTGTCAGCAATAAATTGATATCCGGCGTCTGTTCGTTGATCTCCCCGATGCGCAAAGACACTTCTTCAGCGCTCTCTGTACTAAATTTTAAGATGAGATCTTCAATCAAGGTATCTGTGGTGTGATTAATCAGATCTTCCACCAACGATTCAAACCCATTAAACACCATTTTTACTGCATCAGATGCCCCCGTGAAAACCTCTCCGGCACTGAGTTCGACTAACCATTGTTCCACACCAGAAACGGTTAATGTCAAACCGAAATGCGTCGTTTCTTCACTGTATAAATCCGTCACGAATGCGCCACAACGGGTATCCTTCAATGTGGCATCAATGGGATAGTTATCAAAAACCACAATAGAGTCATAGAGTTCTTCACGTATTCCCGCTTCCTCACGGATCAATAAAGGCGGCGTTTTTTCATATTGTTGCGCCTGCTGTAGCGCTTGAAAAACAGAACGCAAAGCAGCTTCTATAATCCACTTACCTTCAAGCGTAAGGATAAGCGGTACGGTATTGATAAACAGACCTAAGGGCTGACGGTCAATGTCCTGCGTCAAAGCTCCGCCTCTGCCAGAAAATGTACAGCCCAACGTAATGGTTTTTTGGAAGGTGAATTTAGCCAGCGTCAATGCCCAGCATAGATAAATAAAACTGGCCGACGTTACCCCCGCGCGGCGGCAAAGTGATTCTATAGCCGATTTACGTTCTTCGCTCCATAGGCTACTTACGACGATTTTTTCATTTATTGCTTTCTCAGCCACATTGTGACCAGTAGTTCGGAACAGGGGTTCATCCAAGAGTTTGGTTGTTGCAGAAAACTCTCCATCAGGCAAATGTTGAAACACCTCTCGCCAATATTTGCGACCGGACATCAACGCTTCCTGGCTTAATCCCTGCCAGAGTTGTTGTGAATAGATACGAGCATCCAGAGGAACAATTTTTTGCCGACGCAATCCCTGCAACCAGAGGGAAATCAACAACGAACTACTCCAGCCATCCATCAGAATATGGTGAAAAGAGAAGGCCAGACTTACCGTTCCCGCCTTAACATCGTGGAAGCCAACAATGCGAAACACTTCTTTGTTCAATGCAAAAGGAGTGGCTTTAGAATATGCCAGCCAATCAAGGCAACGCTGTTTAATTGACGGGACGGGAGCCGTCGAATCAACACGGGTGTATTCAAACGGAATTCGGGGCAAAGAATAAATAACCTGATGGGGAGTGCGAATACCTTCCCAGACAAAAACCGACCTGAGAGCGGGCTGTGACTGCTGTATCTGCTGCCATACTTCAAGGAGGGCTTCTTTATCGACATCCACCTTCACGCTGAATGCCACACCAATGTGATAAGCGCTGTTTCCATCTTTTAATGCGTGAAACAGTAACCCATTCGCTTGAGGCGTCACTTGTAGCAGTTCTTCAATATAATTAGCGTTGAATACTGTATTCGCTGAATCGATAGCGGTTCTCATGCTGAGGCTCCCTTAATAATGAGATCAAGCTCCGCTTGTGAGAGTTGACAAAGAGGAAAATCGGCAGGTATTAATGGCTGTTCCAAACACTGATCAGCCTGCAAATCACGGGATACCTCATGTTTGCTATCACACCAGGCTAAGCGTTTTTCGTTTAATAGCTGCTTTTCGCTCAATAATAGTTTTTCGTTTAATTGTGCCAAGTAATGCTGCGCATCATCACCATTAGCGTTGGGAATACCCAACCTCAATTCAACTAAAACAGAACCAGACTCACGGCAATCACGAATGAGGATGTCAAAGTCGGTCACACTCTTTTCGTCAGGATGCCGGAAACCTCCCGACAAGGACTGAACCAGATCGAAATGCGCCCATGTTCCGCGTCCCTCTAATCCCGATCCAATATCATTGATGCACATGTGTGGTCGTTTTCCCGGATGACTCAGCCCCAACTGCACTTTCCAGCTCTGTTTATCTTCATAGAGACCCGACTTTAATATTCGCAAAAAAGCAGTTTGGGAAAGTCGGTATGGGTGCTCTGATGAAATGTTAAGAGCCAACTGATTAAAGCCGGTAAACCAACCCACCGCATTCGCCATTTCCGTGTTCCGGGTTGCGGGAATGCCTGCTTCAGAGAATAAACGCCCATGGTTTTCAAACAGGATTACAGGCTGCGGAGGCAATATTCCGTTATCTTGCATAACGTCCATCAAAGCAGCCGCGATCAATTGTGAACGCTCAGCCTTAAAGCGTTGCTCCATCAATCGCAAATCATGACCGCAAATTGACAGCGCCAAAGTAACCGGAGTCACCGAGGAGTGATGGAAGGTATCGTCATAAGGTACATCATCCACTTCAGGAACGTGTTCTCCTAACCATTTACCCCAAAGGAATGCGCCTTGCTCATGGATCGTTTCCTCTGCGTTCGCAGTCTGGAATGAAGAATCATTAATAGCCTGCTCCAATTCATCCAATAAGAAAATCCATGAATGCACATCGCAAATAAGGTGATGACAAACCCAAAACAGATAATTTTTGTGTGAAACCGGATCAAATACGACCGAATGCACGCTGGGTTGTTTCTCCAGACAAACTCGGCCTTGCAATTTATTCAATCGGTCTTCAAGGTGTTCACCCGGCGCCAGAATCTCGTCTTCTGTCACGGTATCACCGTCATACACCTCCGGTTCTGGAGATGCAAAGTAAAACTCACTCAAATCTTGATTTGCTCTCAAAGCAAAAATTTTATGCCTTGCTTTAACCATTGAGACAGCCGCGTTTATTTCTTCAGCCGAGAGCGAAGATTTCAACTCAAGCACCATGCCTTGTTGCAAACGATTGCCGTGTTTAAAACATTGTTGCCGGAACCAACGGGTACTTGGTAAGAACTTAATCCAGCTTGCTTCAATCTCTTCTGAGATAGCCGAATTGGTGACTTCATTTTCCAATGCCGCTACGCAGGCTTTTTCAAGCACAGAGCCCAAGGAATTCAACGTTAACAGTTCACTTGCAGCAATCCGAATCCCTTCTCTGGCTAATAATGCAACGAGCCTGATCGCTTTGATCGAGTCTCCTCCCTGTTCCAGAAATGAAGTGGTAAGATCGACGGTCTGGGGCCAGATAGGTTTCAGAAAATCTGCATTTAACCAGATTGGCAGTTGATAGGTTCCCGACGCATTCTGGCTTGGTGTATTGTCTGAACCGAGCTGGGAAGAACCACTCGCCATCAACGTTGCCTGAGCTGCGGCAGTCAGCGCCGCCATATCAACTTTACCATTCGCATTAATCGGCCAGGGTTGTACGGTACAGTATAGCGTTGGTAACCAAGCATCAGGAATTTTTGTTTTCAGGCTACGTTGAAATTCCGGGCAGTCATGCGGTATGACTTGACTGCTGCACAAAGCGACTGTTTCATACCCATCCGCTTCATCAACCACCAGTTTCAGTGCCTTCAACTCCCAACTATAGTTGTCGTTTTCCCCAACACTCGTCAGTACACTTTCCACTGCTTTCTCTATTTCCGCGGGGTGGATCCGGTAGCCACGTATCTTAAATTCATCGTCAATACGCCCAAGGCAATGAAATATGCCTTGCTCGTCCTGTAACCCCAAGTCACCAGTACGATACCAACGGCTTAAGCCATCAGCACCGCACACAAATTTTTCCTGCGTCTGGATACTGTCGTTGAGATATCCCGTGGCCAGCACCGGACCACTGATACTGATTTCACCCCTGAATCCACGGGGCATATTTTGCCCCCAAGAATCTTTTATCGACATCTCTGTTTTACCCAACGCTGTACCGATAGGCATAACTGCGGTGTTTATCTTGTTATTACCGTCAGGAGAGCTTTCTCCCTCACTCACTGAGCAGATACAGCATCCGACTGTTGTTTCTGTCGGCCCATATTCATTGATTACTTTGCTTCCCACAGGAAAATAATCGAGTGCTTTCTTCACCAGAGAAGAAGACAAATTTTCTCCACCCACAACAAAAGTCAGCGGATGACTTCTTTCCGGGCTGTGCTCAATCAGCAATGAGAGATGGGATGGCGTGCATTTAACGCCCGTCAATGACTCATCAGCCAGTAACGTTTGCAGCAATTCAGGGTTATCACGGATATCTTGTTCATGAGGCTGGATAAATCCGCCCGACAAAACCGGAACCAGAATAGCGGTCTGGGTTAAATCAAAACCAAAGGAGGTAAATAAAGGCGCATTAAATGGAGTCTGCGCAGCGTAAGCCGCCTTAGCCGCCAACGCATAATTGGCCAGCGCCATCGGGGAAATCACCACGCCTTTAGGTTCTCCGGTCGATCCTGAGGTATAGAGAATATAAGCAGGGTGACAGTGTGTATGTTCTGTCCATGTCACTGGATTCAATGCAACATCAATCCCTGCCTTATCCAAGGAAACACGTAACAAACGCAAGCCCAGCATTTCTGCAAGGTGATGGTCGGTTTCCGTATAAATGCAGAGAGATGCCCCCGAATTACGGGCAATAGCCGATAATCTGGCTAAAGGCATGATCGGACAAACGGGAACTACCGTCACATTTTCAATCAGGCAAGCCAGATAAGCGAGCACAGTTTCAGGAGTACGTCTTCCCAGAATAAATACCGGATTGTGCTCATCATGCCCATTTCGTATGGTACGCAACTGTTCTCTGAACTTGTTAATCCATTGCAATCCCTGACGATAAGTTACCGCATCAGCACCCTGCTTGAATAACAGGTTATCAGCATAACGTTCAAACGCATGGTATAAATGAATGCCGATCGGTTTTGTCTGGGATTCTTTCCAAGAGTGGGTTTCTTGCTCTTTTTCACCTAATGGTGTTTGTGTGACTTCTTGTTGTGCCAAAATTTCGCAGGCAACTTCCATTGCATAATCAGTGACTGTTTTCAGAAACATGTGACATTGATCTAATGACCATATCTTGCGGAAATCACCTTCAAGTTTGAAGTTCCCACCCTCAAAGCGGTCATGGATATGAATGGTCGCAAACAGGGCTTCTACTGCTTGCATATGATCAATTGATACGTCAGCACCTAAGACAGTTTTCCGGAAAATGCCAGTTTGATAAGAAACCCCGAAAGCGGGAATGATTCGTTTCCAATCTTGTGATGCAAATTCATTCCATCGGGCGCCTGGCGCATAACGTGAGTGGGCAACCGCTTTTTGCAAACGCGGCTTAAGCATATGGTAACAATCTGTCACCGTCTCCCCCGCTTCACGAGATACGGGGATCAAAACCGGTGCCACTGCCATAGAGGCAGAGCGTTTCTCTTCATTACTCCAGCGGTTAAGCATCGGTGCCTGCAATAAAGCGCCATTGCCATCCTCAATAACCATTTGTGTATACGCAACTGCCGCGAAAAATAGCCTGAAAATGGAGCCGCCACGACTTTTAAACTGGCGCAGCATATCGTTTTCAGCTTCGCTCAGTTCGTAACGTACACGCCGGGATAGAGGCGTTAGTCTGCGATAGTCACCAATCGGATAACGGCTGGCTATTTTGCCGGCATTAGCTGATTCCGTTTCGTTACCGGTATTGTCACTGAAAATACTCCGCCAATACGCTTCATCTCTTTGCATACGCCGGGAGTTTTCATAATTCCGCTCACCCTCCGCGTTAACCGAAAATAGGAGATATTCAGTATCCGGTTCTTCTTCTTCCAACGCACTCATTAGATGTTCTATCAGTATTGACAATCCCTCACCATCTGTAGCCGCATGATGTGCCTTAATAAACCATCCTGTTTGTTCTTGTCGGAAGCGTACAGCAAAAATTCGTACTGGTGTGAGTGACAGCTTTTCTTCTGTCAACATCTGACGTTCAGCCCAACTCTCGAAAGCTTGTTTTGGATCTGGGTAGCAACTAAAGTCTATCTGTATGATTTCAGCGTTTGGTGTTATCTGTCGAATGCCATGCCACTGGGTTGCTAATGGATCTGTTTCAATAACATTGGCCACAAATCCAATATGAAAGATATCCATTGAGTTTTGTATTATTTCAGCTGCCCGTACAAACCTGTCCAAAAAAATATCTCTATTTATACGTATTGCAACACCCAAATAAAGAGAATATCCGGTTAAATTAAATAATTCCATTTTGAAAATAGCTTGCTGTGATCTAGATAGCTCAAAAATAGGTTTATCCATGATTAAAAACTCATTTATACTCAGTTGGGCGAAAAATTGCATTATTTATTCTTAATGCAATTTTCACCATAGACCATGATAATTAATCTCAGAATACTTAACTTTAGTCATTGCAATAATTATAATTATTGTTGAATATAATTACTCAAATACAGTCGCCATGAAACATTATGGACAAAAAATAAACAGATTATTTTGCATTATAAAAATTCAATGAGTCGCATTAAAATAACGCGCATCAGGAATAAATCCAAAACTATTATAACAAATTAACCCACAAGCTGACTTAACACTTAAATTTATGGTATCAGAGCCAAATTAAATTTCAAAATTTATTTTGAATAGACCTCGTGAAATTCATCACAAAATATATTAGAAATTAATCATAAAAAAATAATAACCTAAAATTATGGTATTATATCTCAATATAACCAATTTTATGATCACAGATTCAATTCATTGTAATAGAATTAAAACCTATCTAAATAATTTTTCATAATATACTCATCGTCATTGAAGATGCTTGATTTTTCATTCCTATCAGATCAAAATCGCGCCCATGAAAATTACCCTGACAGATGCCCAAAAAGAAGCGCTTGAATTGATGCACGATACGACTCGTGATGGGCGCGTCCGTGACCGTATCAAAGCCGTGCTTTTAGCCTCAGAAGGCTGGACTGCTCAAATGATTGCTCAGGCTTTGCGTATTCATGAAAGTACCGTGAGTCGCCATCTGAAGGATTATTCTTCTGAGGAAAAACTCGCCCCTGAAAATGGAGGCTCTGAAAGCCGCTTGTCTGCCGAACAAACGACAGAGTTAGTGGCGTATCTGACCGCTAATTTGATGCACACCACCGCGCAAATTGTCGCCTGGGTCTGGACGCGCTGGCAGGTGACTTTCACCGTGGCTGGGATGACAAAGTGGCTTCACCGCCAGGGGTTCAGCTATAAGAAGCCGATGGGGACACCGCATAAATCCGATACGGATAAACAGCAACAGTTTATTGAGCGCTACAACGCGCTGAAAGCGGAATGTGGGCAAAATGAGCCGATTTTGTTTATTGATGTCGTGCATCCTACCCAATCTACAAAATTACGTTACGGCTGGATGAAGCGTGGAAGGACGCAGGTTAAAGTGGTCGAAACCACCGGCAGCCGCACCCGCCTCAATATTATAGGCGCCCTCAATTTGCAACGGATTGAAGCGACGGTGATCCGTGACTATCCGACGATTAACGCGAAAAATGTCGTCCTGTTTTTCTGTGCCATCCGGGAAACGTATCCGCTTTAACAAAGAATTCATATTATTCTGGATGGAGCGGGTTACCACCGTGCTGAAATAGTACAATTTTTTGCTGAAGTCCTGAATATCAGGTTGCATTATCTGCCGCCTTACAGCCCTAACCTCAACCCGATTGAGCGATTATGGAAGTACGCGAATGAGCAGGTACGAAACAATGTCTATTTCCCGGATGCCAAAACGTTCCGTAAAACCCTTCATCATTTTTTTCATGTCACCTTACCCGAAAAAGGACAGGAATTAGCTACCCGGCTGACCGATAATTTCCAGACTTTAATTCCTGCATCTTCAAGTTAATTGCGTATTTTTATTAAAATGCTGGAAGTCTTAAAAAGATATTATCGGGGTGTGAAAACGCTGACCGTGATTTTGGATAATTATTGCATTCATAAAAGCCGGGCAGTTCAGCGTTGGTTGGCTCAAAACCCCACCATTATCCTCTTATTCCTGCCCGTCTACTCGCCTTGGTTGAACAAAATAGAATACTTATGGCACACGTTACATGAAACAGTCACACGTAACCATTGTTGTCGGTATATGTGGCAACTGCTCAGTAATGTGAAAAAATTCTTGAAAAAATCTGCAAATAGACTCTTTCAGAGAAAGTAAATCGAGTGTCTCACTATTATGAAAAGTTATTTAGATGAAATAGATGAAATAATCGCTCTAGATGACAAAAAACCCAATGTTTACCTATTATCTAAAGTGTATTCTTACATACATAATAAAAAGTTAAATGACAATATTTTTATAGCGTTCAACGCTTGGGGTACTCATGGATACATAATTAATAATCATGCAGCACAATGTCTATATAAAAAACTTAAATCAATACGTTATGAAGCTGATATGTGGTGGATTTTTCGACTAGTCGGTTTTATCAACATATATTGTCATATTCCTCATATTATCAATACAAAAGATATCGATAAATCTGATTCAACCATTGAATCAGAAAGAAAGCAATATATCAACATAAGAGAAAAGATTCGTATTAACATAATGAAAAATGGGTCATGCTCCCAATGATTAGATCTTGTGATAAACTCCCTACTTTTTATTCTGGGTGAGATATGGCTAAAGTGGATGTGATTTGTCGTTACTGTCATAA